>JAQCKL010000139.1 GCA_027592485.1 Cyanobacteriota bacterium | reverse complement strand
TTAGTTCAGTTTCACTCAGGTGGATGCTGGCAGCGGCGAGTCTTGGCATGGGTGCTCATCCCCTTGCAACTGCACTTAAATACTCAGGCTATTTAAGCCGCCGAGTACTAGCGCCCCAGCGATCTCCGCAAGTTAAAAAAGCCCCGCAAAATGCCCTGGAGGCGATCGTTGGTGGCGTACTTCTGCTTAGTGAGCTGCAGCGCCGTTTTGGGGTTGATTTCCGACAGGGTGGGGTAGACGTGAATAACTTGCAGGGCGCTGATTTTGAGCTTGTAGCTCATCGCCAACACCACCTCATGGATCAGCTCCCCCGCCGAGGGACCCACCATATGTGCCCCCAGAATTTCCCCATTTTTGCGGGTAATAAACTTGGCAAACCCCACCCCGGCATCCTCCGCTAGGGCTCGGTCCACATGGTCAAAGTTATGCCTTAAGACCGCCACATCGTCCCCATAGCGGCTGCGGGCTTCTGCTTCGGTAAAACCCACCCGCGACAGCTCCGGCTCGGTGAAGGTCGCCCAGGGAATGACGCGGTAGTCGGCTTTCTTGGTGGGAAAAAACAGGGCGTTTTGTAACACCACCGCCGCTTCGTAACCGGCCACATGGGTAAATTGGTAGCCGCCAATGATGTCGCCAGCCGCGTAGATGCGAGGGTTCGTGGTTTGGAGCTTGGCGTTGACGATCACCCCTTGCTTCCCCACCTTCACCCCAGCGGCCTCCAGATTCAGCCCCTCCACATTGGGCACCCGCCCCGCAGCGACGAGGATTTCATCCACCACCACTTCGCCGCTACCGGTGACCAGCACCTTTTTGCCATCCCGCATCAGGGCTGACTGGGCACGGGTGTTGGTCAGCACGCGAATGCCCTCAGCCTCTAATTGGTCCTGAACCACCTTAGCGGCTTCGGCCTCTTCCTTCGGCATGATCTGATCGCGGCTGGCGATGATGGTGACTTCGCTGCCCAAGCGAGAAAAGGCTTGCCCCAGCTCACAACCGATCGGACCGGCCCCGATCACCGCTAAGGATGCCGGTCGCTCCTCAATGGAAAATACATTCACATTGGTAAGGTAGCCCACCTCCCGTAAGCCAGAAATGGGGGGCAGTTCGGGACGCCCACCGGTGGCAATAACAAAGGTGCGGGACTTGAGCTGGCGACCGTTGACCTCGAAGGTTTTGCCATCGATAAACTGACCGTCGCCATAGATCACCTCCACCCCTAGGGACTCGAACCGCTCCGTGGAGTCATGGACCTGAATGGTGTCAATCACCCGATGGACATAGCCCAAAGCTTCTTTCAGGCGAATGTCTTGGATGGTGGACTCGATGCCGTAGCGGGCCGAGTTTTTGATGTCATGGGCGACGCGCCCCGCATGGATGAGGGATTTGCTGGGCACGCAGCCGTAATGGAGGCAATCTCCCCCCAGGCGGGGTTCTTTTTCGATTAGGGCGACCCTGGCATTGAGCTGTGCCCCGGCACTGGCGGCCACGAGACCCGCAGAACCACCCCCAATCACCACCATGTCGTAATCAACAGCCACCGCTCTACCCCCCCGAGGTGTATCAGAAGTCTTTACGATTCTGACAGTACGGGGATTATCTGAGGAGGACCTGAGAGTAATCAAGCAAATAACCTTAAGACAACACCAATACCCCAGGGGTCGCTTGAATCGGTACCAGATCCAAGACATCCAATTGGGCGCAATAGGCTAAATCCGCCTCTTGATCAAGGCGCAGCAGTCGCTGGCCATGGCTCGCGAGGCGCAGCAAATCCAGAAGCTGGTCTTGCCACTGCTGATAGAGGCTAACGGCGGCGATCGCCGAATCATTCCCCGCTAAGGTCTTGAGATTTTGACCTGACTGAGTGGCTAACCGCTCAATGATGGCCCCGGCACAGACCGTGTCTTCCAGGGAGTAGGTCCCCTCCCAGCCCGAGCCCACGAGCCAAACCGTCTCAGGGGTTTTCTCGATCAAAAAGTCCACCACCGCCTGCCGGGTGGTGAGGGCTGCGGTCAGCACCATTGGGGCATGTTGAATCCGTTCTAGGCAGCGGGTGCCATTGGTGGTGGTCATAAACAGACGGCGCTGGGCCGATCTCGCCGGCGTGTGATCTAAAGGAGAGTTACCCAAATCAAACCCCTCCACCTTGGCTCCGCCCCGCTCCCCCGCTAAGAGGCGCTCTGCTGGTGCATATTTAGCCCCTGCCTGGCGCAGCACATCTAAGTCACTAAAGACATGGATGGCTGTAACCCCCACCTTAAAGGCAGCGGCCATGGTTGAGGTGGCGCGCAAAACATCGATCGCGATCGCACAGTCGGGGGTAGCCCCATCGGGAACTTCTTCGGGGGTGTGATAGACAAAAAATTTCACGGGTTTGGGGAGATCTCCAAAAGGCTGCTGACCATTTTCCACTTTACTGGGTGATCTTCTCTGAGCCGTGATGACTCAGGTTGTGATTTTTAGATCTGGGCCGGATCGCGATAGTGGATCAGGGGCATGAGGTAGGCCCCTAAACCTAAACCGGCCAGCCAACCAAATAACGTCATGGGGACATTATCAATCGGCCACCAGTCAAAGCCCTGGAGGGCCAATTCAGCTGGGTAAATCATACAGAGAGCAAAGGTAATCCCAAAACCGACCAAACCATATTGATCGAGCCAATAGGCCGATTGCCCCTGATCGCGGCGATAGAGCAATCGCATCATCACCAGCCCCATCACCGTGCCGTAGCAGCGCATGCAGACCGCCATGATGTGGGGGGACGCTAAGGGCAATCCCAACTCTGGCTGAGGACAGACATTCACACCCATGGTGTAGATGATGGCGGCAATCTGAGTTAGTCCGGGTAAACCCGAGGCGGCCAGGAAGGGGGCGGCAGGGGGACCACTCACCAACGCCAGCAAGACCAGATCCCCCAGCCAGCTTTGCCAGGACCGACGACGCAGGTAATTGGCCAGGGCAGTGACAGGTTTAGGGGCAGACAGGGTCATGGCAAATAGCGATCGGTGAAGGAATGCGGACAAAGGCACTGTTGCCAATTGTAAACTGCCAACTGTAAACAACCCTGCCTAGCTTGTCTCTTGAATCATGCCATCCATTTGCCCCTAGCAGGGCTTAGCGGAGATGCGGGTAAATAGCTCGATCAGGGCAAAAACCCTTAGCCTCTGGGCAATGCCCCTAGCGGGGATGGCTGCGCTAGTGCGCCCCGACATCAGCAATTTGTGGGCCTGGGATAGTTTTAATTGCGGATCCCTGACTGCCCATCGTGGGCGGTATGTTCAAAACCGCTTAAGCCATTGTGAGACTAAACTGCCGTCACGATTGAAAAGGTGATGCCAGAGCATGTTCCGGCTAATCATTTCGGCTTATCATGAATTGCCCCAATGCTTAAACTCCGGGGTATGGTAGTCGCCAGTCCGGGTAGGACAAGACTGCGGGCCATTTTGATGTTGTGCTAAGCATCAGAGCGACACCCGGTGTCCCGATCAAAATGGCCAACGCCATATCGCCTTTCCTAGACCCATGTCTTGCTCCTCTACAGGACTTCATTGCCCATGATCTGCTTGCGTTCGGCCCTGCGTTCTCAAGGGCGTCGGTTGGCCCTACTCACCCTAGGGGCTTTAGGACTGGTCGCCACCCTCAACCTCTCCGCCTCCGCCGAAATTGTCAGACTGGGCTATGACTTCTTTGAAGACCTGCCCGCCCTCAGTGACGGTGAGCAAGCCACCCTCGACACCTTGCAATCGGCCCGTATTCCGATCGTGCTTAGCAGTGTCAGTCCCAATGGCGATTACGTCGTGATCGCCACCCTCGATCGCCTCAGTCAATCCGATTGGCGGGTGCAACTCTTTAATCTCCGCACCGGCGAGATGGAAGGATCCGTGGCCTTAGAGTACGAGGTGTTTAGCCCCACTCTGCCGATTGAATGGCTCGACAACAATACGATCCGATTTGTTCAAGAGAGTTTCTTTGGGCCTTGGGAGATTGTCTCAATCAACCGCGTTACTGGGATTGTGTCCCACACCATCGTCTATCCCACTGAGGAGGAAGCGGGGGAAATTCTCGGGGCGGCCCCCGATTTTTCGGGCTTTGCCCTGCGGGTCTACGAAGAAGCAGAGGATGTGATTTACCTGGTGTCCCTCGGTTCCTTAGGGCGCATCGAGGTGGCCCGCATTCCCTCAGAGCGCAATATTCAGCCCCCCTCTTGGTCGGCCAATGGTCAACAGGTGGCGTTTGTGACCTCCTCCGTCGAGGAGCACCAACTGGCTGAGCGCACCCCCTTTAGCCCTAACCTGGCTCACCCCGTCAACCAAGACGCCCTCGGACGCACCCCCCCAGAGGAAAATATCTTCTTGGCAGAGAGTGCGGTGAAGGTGTATGACCTCACCCAATCAGAACCTTTAAAGCTCGATTTGCGGGCCGATGACGATGGCCACATCATGGCTGGGGTGGAAATCAGCCCGGATGGGGAACGGGTGCTGGTTAAGTATTACGAGCCCGGTCAGGTGGTGGGGCGGGAATATCCCACCTATCTATTCCCCCAGCGGGCCTATTACCGGGTCTTTGATCTGGAGGGCACCCTGCTGGCCACCATTGATGAGCCGATTCTGGATGGCCCCTTGGAAAGCTCTGGGGAATTCATTGATGAGAATACCCTGCTGTTCCATGCCACCGTGGGTACGAATCGGGCGCTTTATGTCTATGACCTGATAACAGCAGAGCTGCGATCGCTGCCCATTCCCGATGGTACGGTTGACCCCAATAACTGGAGCATTAGCCGCGATCGGCAATCGATCATTTTTGCCTTTTCCTCCGTCACCCAGGTGCCCGAGCTGTTTTCAATGCCCTTGGATGGCAGCAGTCCCCCGGAGCAACTCACGGATATCAATGCCGAGGTGGCGGCGGTAAACCAAGTTCAGGTCAATCCCGTCAGTTTTGAAACCCGTAACGGGGTCCGTCAGGGCTTTTTGATTCAACCAGCGGGGGCTCCCTTTCCGCCAGTCCAGAGCCCGATTGTATTTTGGCAACAGGGGGGGCCGGGATACTCCATGGTGAATGAATTTGCTATTGAAGTGGAGATGCCCTTTAACCTATTGCCCAACTTTGGCATCTCAGTGCTGTCGGTACCGTTGGCGGGTCGGGAGGGGTTTGGCCCTGAGTTTTATCGCCTCCAGGCCGATGGCGCGAATTTTGGTCAGGTGGACATTATCGAAGGGGTCGATATTGCTAGCCAACTGGTGGGTCAGGGCTGGACCACCTATGAGCAACTGGGGGTGACTGGCTGCTCCTATGGCGGGTACTACACCGCCCAGGCGATTACCCGCTTCCCCGATGTGTTTGCGGCGGCGAATCCCCAATGCTCGCTGCTGGATGCCCTGACGGAATGGCAGTTGGGCTATTCGTCGCTGCTGTCTTACCTAACGGGGCTGACCCCGATGGAAGCGCCGGAGGTCTATCAATACATCTCACCGTTGTATGGCGCAGATCGCATCGAGACGCCGACTCTGATTTTCCATGGCTCTGGGGACTTTTTGCAGATCGACATGGCCCGCAACTTCCATGATGTGATTGAGGCGAACGATGTGCCGGTGACCCTCTATGAGTTTGAGGGGGTGGGCCACAGCATCTTTGACCTGGGCTTGCAGCGGACGGCGGCGCAGCTCCAGATCGATTTCTTCCGCACGTATCTCCAGAATTGAGTCTGCTATGGCTATGCCAACGTCTGATTCTGAAAGCCCGTCTGAACCGGTGGAGGTGGCGATCGCCCTCCTCTTCCAGGACAATCAATTTCTGCTGCAACTGCGGGACGACATTCCCACCATTATTTACCCCGGTTGCTGGGCCTTTTTTGGCGGGCATCTTGATCCGGGGGAAACGCCCGAAATTGCGGTGTGGCGAGAGCTGGAGGAAGAAATTGGCTATCAGCCGCCTTGGCTGAAACTGTTTGACCGCCGCTGTTATGACCGGGTGATCCGCAATATCTTTTATGGCCCGCTGACCGTCCCTGTGGAAGATTTGACCCTGACGGAGGGTTGGGATCTGGGGTTATGGTCGGCGGAGCAGATCCACAAGGGGGAGCGCTATTCGGAAAAAGCCCAGCAGGTGCGGCCCCTGGGGGATCCCCATCGGCAGATTTTGCTGGCGTTTATGGCGCAGCATCCTGACTTGGTTGCCGGAGCAAGTCATAGCCAACCCTAGAAGGTCGGGAAAATCATTTCACAAACGCGCTATAAAATGTGGCGGCGACAGATCCACCTTGATGCGTCCCTTTCAAAACCCCCGACCGTCCGCTGCCATGCAGTGTTGGGCGTCTGAGGCAGCAATATGCCTCCCGACATAAATCTTAGTCAATCTTATAGCTCATCTAAGGTTAACTGATTGACCTTAATCTCTCTTAAGGCTAGCCTAAGGTCAGTAAATTGATTTTAGGCTGATGCTAGAGATCGCAAAGGCAGACATTCTATCCCGCCTTCAGTTTGACAACCCTTGGTGGGAAGAAGGGGGCGAAGAGAAGGTTGTCTACGAAGATACACCTCGGCGAAAATACTTTGAAACTTTTTCTCAAAACATTCTAGATACAAGCGTACGCCGAGCAATCGTTTTGATGGGACCGAGACGGGTTGGTAAGACTGTCATGGTCTATCACAGTATTCGTATGCTCTTGGATTCTGGTATTAGTGCGGAAAACATCCTGTATGTATCTCTTGAAACTCCAATTTATACCGGTCTGTCATTAGAGCGTATGCTCAGTTATTTTCAAGAATTATTCAATCACAAACGGGATGCAAAGCTGTTTATTTTTTTTGATGAGATTCAGTATTTACGTGAGTGGGAAATTCATCTTAAATCTCTTGTTGATTCTTTTCCTGATTACCGTTTTGTAGTCACTGGTTCTGCGGCTGCCGCTCTACGATTGAAGAGCAATGAATCAGGGGCGGGTCGATTCAGTGACTATATTTTGCCGCCACTGACCTTTGCTGAGTATTTGATGTTTATCGGAAGAGAAGATGAGTTAATAGAGACTAAGCGATGCCATTCTGAGAGTTCTGGGTATCTCTCTCAGAAATATGTGTACCTGTCGCGAGACATTGAGGCATTAAATAAAGAGTTTGTTAACTACCTAAACTTTGGTGGATATCCCGAAGCCGTTTTTTCTGAGACAATTCGGCAAAATCCCAGTCAGTATATTAAAAGTGACATTATTGACAAGGTCTTACTGCGAGATTTGCCAAGTCTTTATGGTATCAGTGACATTCAGGAACTCAACAGGCTTTTTACAACCTTGGCATATAACTCCGGTAATGAAGTGAGCCTAGAAGGATTGTCAAAATCCTCTGGTGTGGCTAAAAACACTATCAAACGTTATCTCGAATATCTAGAAGCAGCATTTTTGATTCGTCGTGTGGAGAGAATTGATCAAAATGCAAAGCGGTTCAAAAGAGCAGTTTGCTTCAAGGTTTATTTGACTAATCCATCAATGCGAGCAGCATTATTCGGACAACTTGAAATGGACTCCAAGGCGATGGGAGCCATGACCGAAACTGCTATTTTTAGCCAATGGCAACACAGTAAAATGATTGAACTTTACTATGCACGTTGGAATGAGGGAGAAATCGACATTGTCCATTTAGACAAAGCACATCAAGTACCCTCTTGGATTGTCGAAGTTAAGTGGAGCGATCGCCCTCACAATTCACATTCTGAACTGGATAACTGTATAAAATTTGTGCAGAAGAATCCAGGTGTATCTCAGCCAATTTTGATCACCAGCAAAACTGTCAGTGATGACAACTTTTTGTATAAGGACATAAGGTTTGAATTTGAACCAGCTAGTTTATATGCCTATACTCTTGGTGCGAATATATTGGGCGTTGCTGAATACGACTATGAATCTGCGGAATTCTAAACGAGACTTGAAGGGGTTTAGCCATTGGTTCATACCTTGAATCAGCAACGCCATATATTGCAGAGAACTGATGCCAGGGTGCGACAAAAGCGTATTGGCTTACTATCTCCTGAATAGAATTTTGATAGTTTCGGCGCTGGCCTATTAATGGGTGATGGATGCCGGAAAGCATTGTCAGGCAAGCATTTTAGGGATATTTCAGAAAAAGGTTGTAATCCCTTCTAGTCAAGGCTTCTAGCAATTCATTACATCTTTAGAGGCCAGCGCCCTATTTTGGCTGGGACACATCCAGAACAAACACATCAATAAGTCCTCTGAGCGCTTGCGGTAAGTAGTTAGGCGTAATTAAACTGAAGACCCTCATCCCCCAACCCCCTTCTCCCAAACTGGGAGAAGGGGGCTCGGATCGGCTCCCCTCGCCCAGTTTGGGAGAGGGGCTGGGGGTGAGGGGGAAAGCTTTGCATCTTACATTTAATCCTGCCTGGCTACTTATCGTCTAAATACCAAGTTCTTTAAATATTTTTTCCTGCATATCAGAGCTAGGCATATCACCCTGTCCACTATAAAGGATTTCTCCATAATCACTTATATTCATTTTTCCTTCTTTCACTTTTAGCTTGTATTTTTCATTGAAGCTAGGGTCGATTTTGACAATTAGCCAATGCTTATTCTCTCTCTCAAGAGCTACAATGAAGCGGACTTCACCTCCATCTTCCCAAATGATTTCTGCCTCAAAATCTGGGGGTTGACTGTCCTCATACATTCCAAATTTCTTATGCATTTCGACCTTGAGAAAACTTGAGGGTTCTCCATGACCCTCATACAGAACTTCTCCATAATCCAAGAGATTAAACGTACCAGCACCATTCATTTTTGATCTGAATTGAGGATGCTTATGTTTGTAAATTTTGACAATACAATATACTTTCTCTCCATGCTTATCCTTAGTTCGAAGATCATAAACTAGACCGCTATATAGATTGACCAATTTTGTGAACTCTGAACTTCTCGTGAAAGTTTTTACTGATTTTAGCCTGTGTGCTAAATGGCTTTTACCCTGAAGCTTTTCTAGATAGCGTTTTCCATTAACTTGAGCAAGTACATAGGCAGAATTTCGGCTAGTAGACGACTTAGCGTTATCTTGGTTATCTCCCACTGAATTCCATTCAGCCATTCTCAAAAGTGCGTTATTGATGGAGTCGCGAATCTCAATGTCTTCATGATTCTTCATGATTTCAAGAACTTCACGACCTTCTATGCTCGTGACACCAGCCAATGTGTATGCATAAGCATTCCTATGAGATTGGTTTTCTACACCAAGATTAAGTGTAAGTGTCCCAGGGTCTATCCAGGCTTAATAGCTAGGATCGTGGTTGATTGAACGGCTGCATCCAACC
>JAQCKL010000138.1 GCA_027592485.1 Cyanobacteriota bacterium | reverse complement strand
TACGCATTGTAAGGATATGTATTGGAGCTATTAGCATCTTTCTGGCCTGAAAGCCCTAATCTCTCGATTTTCTCTAAAGTTTTGTGCCTTTCCAAGGTAACAATTTAATTTCATTGCGGGCAGTTGCTTTAGCTTCATAAAACCCTGAGGTAAACTGAGAATGAAGGCACAAAAGTTTACAAAACTATTTAAACTCCAGGTGCTTGAATGTTTGCCTTAAATCGCTGCTCTCTCACCCCCTATGACCATGAAAAATGATAGTTCCTATAACTTTGCCGTGACCCCTGGTACCCGTGACCATCATGGTTTTTTTGTCCAAGATGGCACCTACAATCTGGTTCGAGTTGAGTCCTCTGGATGGGCTTTTGTCTGTCTTGATAACCACACTTGCTATTACGTTGATCCAGAAAGTCTCCTGGAATGTTGTGATCTAGATGAGCGCCCCTAATCCGGATCTCTCGTTGTATTGGCATTAATGGTGCAGTTAACCCTGCTTTTACTCGGTCCAGGCACTGAGCCCTTGCCATGGGCTACACCTTAATCCATTGTCCAGCTCAATTTTTCTGGTCCACTTACCCAAGTAGGCCTAAGGGATCCACAATTGAAAAACATCCCATGCCCGAAAGTTGCTTAGGGGCGCAAGGGTTTGCGCCCTGGGCAGGCGGCATGCTATTTGCACGCCTGCCCCTAAGCCACAGAATTTCTTTAGGGGTTTACCCCTTGCGCCTGCCACGGGTCTTGGCCTTGGCGGGTATAAATGATTCGATCTTGGGGCTCACCCCGCAGAGCCAAATAGTCTACCCGGTTTGGCTCCAAAAGAATTAAACAAAAATGAGGCGGCGGCTGGGTTGAGTTGGGCGGTGCTATGGCAAAGCCCTGTTCCTGGCGTGGTTGCCCAGGTGATGGCCAGGTAAACTGCTGTCGGGCAGCATCGGAGAGATTGTGCCAAAGCTGCTCCCGAGTCAGCCGCAGTTCAGCCGGTTCGGTCTCTGCTGTGACCACCGTCAGCTCCCCCCGCAGACGGAACTGCTCTCGCGTTTTGGCAAAATACCAGCAGACCTCTGCGGCTGGATTGGCTTGGATCTGCTCAATTTTGGCGCTGCGGGTATCGCTGACCAGCATGGGGCGATCGCCCGACTCAAAAAAGCCCCGAAAAACCACGGTCCGATTGGCTGGGTAGCCATCCCTATCCATCGTCGCCAGTTGCAGGTAACGGCTGTCGGGGCGACTGCGATTGCGATGGAGTGCACGGGCTAAGGGGGCACGCCAGGGAGCCAAAGCCATAGGGAAAGCCGATCGAAGCGGCCAACAAACCACCCCTTCAGTTTAATCAGCATCGCTCCCCTAGGTACTATTCCCCAGATGCTAGAACTTGTCTGGGGGGCTACAGTGAGGGGATTGCATGGTGATTGCAGCCAAGACAGCCGCTGTCCTGCAGGCATATAGGACAGCGGCTGAATGGTGGTGCAGCCCGAATGATGTAGCCGGTATACCATTGCTGTAGCCCAGCCCTAGGCACCGGATTTGTGTTTGCCTGTTGAGACGTCGTCTTTTCCCTTGCCATGACTTTTGCCGTTTTTGCTGCGCTGGTGGTTGGGTTTGTTTTATTAGTCGTCGGTGCAGAACTATTGGTTCGCGGCGCGTCTAACCTGGCCATCATTGTGGGATTGTCTCCCCTGATCATTGGTTTGACGGTGGTTAGCTATGGCACCAGTGCCCCAGAACTCGCCGTGGGTCTACAGTCCTATGCCATTGGCCAAGGGGACATCGCCCTCGGCAATATCATTGGCAGCAACATCTTCAACATTCTGATGATTTTGGGAATGTCAGCGGTCGTGGTCCCCCTGACCGTGGCCCGTCAGTTGATTCGCCTGGATGTGCCGATCATGATTGGCGTGTCTGGACTGATGGTACTGTTTGCCCTGGATGGGAGCATAGGCCGCTCCGATGGGGTAGTTCTCCTGATCGGCAGCGTCATCTATAGCGCCTTCTTAGTGATTCAAGGACGCAAGGAAACCAGTCCCGTTCCTGGCGAGGGAGGTCCCCCTGCCAACCTGGCCCTCTCTCCCCTGCCAATGCATACCCGCGTCCTGATCAATTTGGGCTGGGTGCTGTTGGGGTTGGTGCTGTTGGTGGCGGGCAGCAAATTTTTAGTCTATGGTGCCGTGTTGGTGGCCGAGGCCCTGGGGATGAGCCAGTTGATTATTGGTTTGACCATTGTGGCCGCAGGTACCTCTATGCCTGAGTTGGCAACTTCTATCGTTGCCAGCTATCGAGGTGAGCAAGATATCGCCGTCGGCAATGTGGTGGGCAGCAATATCTTTAATGTGCTGGTCGTGTTGGGGGCCACCGCCACCGTCGGGGGAGTATCGGTCGAAACTGCTGTCCTGCACTTCGATCTGCCGGTGATGATCGCGGTGGCGATCGCCTGCCTGCCCATTTTCTATACCGGCTATCGGATCTCCCGCTGGGAGGGGCTGCTCTTTATCGGCTATTACGTGGCCTACAGCGCCTATCTGATTTTTGATGCGGTGGGCCATGACCAAATTGGACTATTCAGCAACGTCATGCTGCTCTTCGTGATTCCCCTCACGGTGATCACCCTGATCACCGTCATGTGGCAACACCCCAGAACAGCCAAGCCCCTGATCACCCTAAAATCAATCCCGCCCGGGCGGGAATCGTCAGAATCCCAGTCTTGCCCGAGCCCGATTGGGTCAGACTCCCCTGGCCGTAAAGAGACCGAAGTGGATTCGAAATCCCCCCCGGCAAAGTAAATGCCGCCGTGGTCGCCGTGGTCGCCCCCCCATTGATGGCGACGATCACCGTCGGATAATCAGCGGTTGGCCCGTGACCCAGCGCCAACCGTCGGCAAAAGACGTACACCAACCCTTCGGTATACAACACCTGATAGTCACCGATGCGGAGGGCTGGGTGGTCATGGCGCAGGGCGATCAGGGTACGGTAATGGTGCAATAGCTCTTGGTGCCAAGCCGATGGAGACGGGAAGCCCCGCCGACAGTCCGGATCCATGCCCCCCATCATCCCCACCTCGTCACCGTAGTAAATGCTGGGAGCCCCTGGGAAGGTCATCTGTAGGAGCACCGCCAGTTCTAGGCTGGTGCGATCTTCGCCAACCACGGTGCCGACCCGCGCCACATCATGGCTAGAGAGTAAGTTGAGCTGCGCCAGTTGAATCTCCCAGGGATATAGGGAAAACAAGGCTTGAATTTTGTCCGCGTAACCGGCGGCATCTAAAGCGGGATAGGGATAATAATCGGGAATCTCCACATGCTCCCGCACCACCCGTTCCCCAGCGGCAAAGGCCAGGGTTGGCCCCGTAAACAGGTAATTCATCACCCCATCAAATTGGGTGCCATCTAACCATTGGCGGGCGTCGGTCCAGACCTCCCCAACGATATAGGCGTCAGGGTTGATGGCTTTGATGCGATCGCGAAATTCCTGCCAAAACCCTTCGGCCTTAATCTCAAAGGGCACATCTAAGCGCCAGCCATCTACCCCCTGACGAATCCAGTATTCACCGATGCGCATGATGTATTCCCGCACCGCCGGATTGTCGTGGTTGAACTGGGGCAAGGCGCGGTTATTGACCCAACTGACATAGTTGGCTGGCTTCGCTCCATCGTAGGCAGAGAGGGGCCAGTCCTCGATTTTGAACCAATCCAGCCAAGGGGAATGGGGACCATTTTCGAGGATGTCATTGAAGTAGAAAAACCCCCGGCTGGCATGGTTAAACACCCCATCGAGCACCACCCGCATCTGGCGGTCATGGGCGGCGGCGAGCAGCGCTTGAAAAGCCCTATTTCCCCCCAACAAGGGATCCACCTGGTAGTAATCGTGGGTGTGGTAGCGGTGATTACTGGCCGCTTGAAAAATAGGGGTGAAGTAAAGGGCCGTTACCCCTAGATCCTGGAGGTAATCCAGGTTTTCCATGACCCCCCAGAGGTCCCCGCCTTTGTAGCCCTCCAGGGTCGGTGGCGCGTCCCAAGGTTCCAGGGAGACAGCCATTTCGGGGTGATCGATAGGGCGGGAGGTCCGGGCAAACCGATCGGGAAAGATCTGGTAAAACACCGCATGTTTGACCCAATCCGGGGTCTGAATGGCCATAGATACCTCCTCTGATCTCCACGCATAGGCTACCGGGTTGTTGAGAGCATTGGCTATGGCTTGGCCATTTAGGTTAATGCTCCCCGTTGGCTAAATCTCGGTTTAGGTGGTCTAATGCCGTTTGCCCATGGGCTGGGGTCGGTTGCCAACGGTAGGTGGCTAGGTCTACCTTGCCTTTGGCGGTAAAAACCACCCCCTCATCTTCTAGGAGTACCCTTTGGAGATAGTCACTGCCGTTACGGGAGAGTCGGTGGGACACCTCCCCTTTGGCATTAATCACCCGGTGCCAGGGCACCGCATCCGCTGCGTCCACCCGATAGAGGGCATAGCCCACCAGGCGAGGCTTACCGATCAGTCCCGCCAATTCAGCCACCTGGCCATAGGTGGCCACTTGCCCCTGGGGAATCTCACGGACCACCGCGTAAATGCGATCGTAAAGCTTAGTCACGGCTACCGTTCAGCTCAGATATGAGTACTTCCAAGCGCGGAGGGTGGCCGCCAGGTAAATCGGCAACTGATAGTAAGACGCTAATAGCCAGACCACTAACACGCCATGGGCCATCACGGTCAGACCGGTCCAGAGGGTTGAGAACGGTAATTCTCCCGGAGGGGCAGGCAAGGGTGGAAAGATATAGCCCGCCACCCATACCAGGGCTGCTGGCAAACACAGTAGCCCCCCAGCAACCCACCCAATGGTTGGGGTGATTCTCTGGGTAGCGGATCTCACCGTTTGCCAGGCTCGGCCCGTCCACCGCCACCGGATGGTCTGGGGACTATCGACCACACAGACCTGTTGGGTGGGCAGGTCTACCGTCAACATATGCCGACAGCGCTGACAGGAGAAGACTTCCATCAGCAGCATTGCCTGGAGCTGCCCCTGTAAACACAACGGACAAGGATAGGTGCCCCCTAAGGTTAAGGGGCGAAATTGATCGTCCAGTAAGGGGGTCGGGCGGTCTGGGTACTGGGAGGGCAAGGTCACAATTTAGAACAGTCTGGTTAGAACAGTCTGGTTAGAGCCGGTGTAGTTACCCTAACGCAGGCTTGCCAATGGGCCAGCCCCCACCATCCGAGAATATTCACGACCGTTGTATTCCAGAATGACGAGGGGCTCCTGGTTGGAGACATCGATGTACTTCACCAGGATCTGGCCCCCCGCCAAATAGTCACCGGCATAGGTATAGCGGCTGGTGGCCGCATTCTGCTCTCGCACAATCAGGGCTGGGCGATCGCCCACTTGCACCACCCCGGTTAGTTCTAGGGTATCAATGGGGCTGGCATAGGCCGCCGTTGGAGCCGCTGTAGGAAAGTTGGGCAGGGTTGCTAACGGCAGGGGCGGGGGGAGCGGAGCCAAGGGTTGAATACTGGTGGGAATCGGTGGTAGTAACCCAGGAGGGGCCGCTGCCACCGCTGGCGGCAGGGTGTTGGTCGGTGATGGGGTTGTGTTGACCGCCGCTGTGGGCGTGGTCTGGGGACGGGGTGCAATTCCCCCTTGGGTGATGCGCGAATAGGGATCGGCTCGACCCACAATAATGCCAGACTCACGGTCTGCCCTTGGGGTAGACGGAAATAGATACTGGGGGGATAGGCTCTGAAGCCGCCAAGCAACCGACACGGTCGCCTTCTCAAAGGATTCTGCCTCAGGATAGCGAGCTGAAGTTTCTGTTGCTGAAGCCTCTGTTTCGGTAGGGATGCTGGCAACGTTTTGGCTAGGGCCTGCCCACAACCGCAGGCCTGCCCCTAGCGCTGTCGCCAAACAAACCGCACTGACGACGATGGTGACGGGCCGACGACGGGCAATAGCAAGGATCTGAGTCATAAGGGCAACGTCCTAGGTTGCTCCAAAGGATAGCGAATTTCCTTGGCCATGGCGCATCTTCTTGGGTCTTGTCCGTTTAAGCCCTACCTATGGGCGTATTCCGCCGGGCGAGTTATCCTGGGGCCATAATTCAGGAGTCAGGGGCTAGGAGCCTTGCGCTGAATGAATTCTGGCTCCTGGCTCCTAGCTTCCTGCGCCCACCGGTTTTCCTGGATTAAATGACAGGTCGGTCCAGCAGACACCTGAAACGGCACAGGGCATGGGTATGATGGGGCAAATCTTGGCCCTTGGACATCCCCTGACATCGCTATGGCTGCTCAACTGCGCGTTTTTGTTCCACCCCATCCCTTAATTCACCATTGGTTAGGGGTTGCTCGCGATCAAGATACGCCCACCGCTCTGTTTCGGACCGCGATGACCGAGCTGGGGCGCTGGCTCACCTATGAGGCGGCTCGGGACTGGCTCCCCAGTTTAGAGGTCCAGGTTGATACCCCCTTAGGAACGACGCCCGCCCAGTTTGTGAACCCTGAGGTGCCCATTGCGATCGTGCCAGTTTTGCGCGCAGGGCTGGCTCTATTAGACGGAGCCCAATCCCTTCTGCCCCTGGCTTCGATCTATCACCTCGGCTTTGTCCGGAATGAAACTACCTTAGACGCCCGCTGCTATTTGAACAGGCTGCCTGAACGCTTTGCCGCCGAAACGCGGGTGCTCATCAGTGAACCCATGTTGGCGACTGGGGGCACTATGATGGCAGTAATGGCAGAGTTAGTGCAGCGGGGCGTTGATCCAGCACTGGTGCGGATTATTTCGGTGGTGACGGCACCGCCCGCCCTCCAAAAGCTAGCTCCGGCTTATCCGGCCTTAAACATCTACGCCGCTGCGATCGATGAAGGTTTAAACGACCAAGGCTTTATTGTTCCAGGCTTGGGGGATGCCGGCGATCGCACCTTCGGGACATGATCGCCCTTGAGGCCATCGCAAAATAATCTCTCCGACATCGTCTGCTCTCTGGCGTCCAGACGATAGGTTAAGTGAACGTATTGATGTAAACCGTCTGGGCAGATCAACCATGGGGCAACAAGATAACTTTGGTAGCGGATTTGTGCTCGGCACCCTGTTTGGGGGCCTAGTGGGGGGAGTCGTGGGCGCAGTGGTCGCCGCTCGCGTCAGTCGTTCTATATCCATGGATGTTGAGGAGGAGCTGCTACCCAGTGACGCTCCGCCCAACATGACCCGCTTAAGCCCCACCGATGCCGATATCGAGTTGGCCCGACGGGGGTTAGAAGACAAAATTGCCCAGCTCAACATCGCGATCGATGATGTGCGCCAACGCCTTGGCGGCGAAAATGGCCATGGTCAACCGATTCAAGAAGAGCATTCCACCCAATAGCGGAGCGCGTTTGGGGAAAAATTGAAGTCGCCCTTGATCGACAGAGAACCCAAATCATCCGTTACACTAAAGGTCTGAAACATTCAAAGCGATTATCAACGCTGGCCTTGATAAGGAGTCAGATAAGCCTATGGGTTCCTCCGCATTTGGATTAGTTGCTAGTACCTTGGCAACGTTCCTCAATATCTACTTTGTGCTACTGATTATTCGAATCTTGCTGAGCTGGTTTCCCAACGTTGACTGGTATAACCCGCCCTTCTCAGTGGTCAGCCAGTTAACCGACCCTTACCTCAATCTGTTTCGTTCGATCATCCCTCCCCTGGGTGGCTTAGATCTCTCACCGATCTTGGCGTTCTTAGTGCTGCAAATTGTGGCCCAAGGGGTTAGCCAAGTAGCCGCAACGTCAGCAATAATGGCCTTCTAAGCTGTTGATTGCTTAGCCCCTTGGCATAGCAGTCGGCCAGTCCGGTTGGGTGAAGACTGTGATGCTGCTTCTGCCCTAAGGATCAGAGCGATCCTAGGTGGCCCAAGCCAAGGGGCCAGAGCAATAGAATCCCCCCTAACTACGTGAATAGTTAGGGGGGATTTTGCTGGACGGATTAGGTCCATCGCAGAGGATGGCGGGCGATCATCGGACTCTGCCGGTAAAACCCGCCGCCTTAAACTTCTCTAGTTTGAAGGGTTCCGGC
This sequence comes from Cyanobacteriota bacterium, assembly GCA_027592485.1. Classification (GTDB taxonomy): domain Bacteria; phylum Cyanobacteriota; class Cyanobacteriia; order Phormidesmidales; family Phormidesmidaceae; genus PCC-6406. The sequence continues at coordinate 1,276 of JAQCKL010000138.1, read as the reverse complement.
TGATTGGCCGCAATTGAAACCCGAATCTCAAAAGGACTTTCCCCAGGGGGAACCTCATCAATGCCCCCTAAGCGAAACCGGTTTTGCATAACTGGGTTGTCCTCGGCGTCATAGATCTGACCAAAGACATCGGCATCGATCACCGGTTTACCCGAGGCATTCACTGCCGTCCCGATCACCATATAGCAGTTAGCCGATTGAATCGAGCCCGCTGCCACCATCCCCTCTGCGAATTCCTCCGGGCAACTGGTATAGCTGAGATCCTTAAGCGTAATTGGGGTGATGGCTAAGGCCAGGGGCGTATACACCGTACCCATTAGCCAGACCACAGTGGAGATCGCCGCTACCAATACAATCTGCAATCCTTTTTTCATGGTGACTCAACCGCATCAGGCATCGACAGACTTCTTCAGCCTAACTCGAAAGTTTGCTCCCTTAGATCGAGGATTCAATAAAAGAGTCAATAGATCGTGAATACTACACACCTTTATGGGGTGGGGGGTACCTCCCTTCTGGTCACCCCATTTGCCTAGCTTTAGGATGGCACCATCCTAAACGTGCCCGGAGAGCCCAGAATCATGAACGATCGCTCCTCCAGTAAACAGGCTTGTAATCCAGCGGACAAAGTGAATCAGCTGCTCGATGAGCTGGTGGCCACCACAGAAGCTTCTCAAATCAAACGCGATCGCCGCCGGGAACCCCACGCTTCTCTGAAGGCTCTATCCCTCTAAGGAACCAGAGCTCAATCAGATCCGACATGGCCCACCCTGCGGGAAGAGCACAGCTCTACGCCCCAACCCTCTCCCAAGTTTGGGCTGCTGCTGATGAGCGGTCAGGGTTTGGATCCCCCCACCCCCCCCTAAAGCCCTCCGGGCATGGCTTCGCTAGAAAAAGGGGGGGCTTACAATGTCGGTTTTGAGATAGGGGAGTGGGGAAATAGCTTACCGATCTTAAGGGTTTGGCTGCAAATCAGCACGACCTAGGAGGGACGGGCGATCTCAATCAAGCCGCTTTTACCGGAACCCTGCTGCACCGGTATTTACTGAGCCGCCTGATCAAACCGCCGGGTCAGATAATCGGCTAACGCCATGGCACGGCTGGGGGTTTGGGCGTTGCTGATTCGGAGTATGAATTGCCGTCTAAGGCCTCCAGCTGTTGACGCAGTTGCGTAGAGGTTGCCATGGCCCCAGAGGTTTTATCGCACTGAGCTTTAAGAGGATGTTTGAAAAGTTATTCGGTGTCAAAATCGCTACGCGAGTCGCCGCACCATGATGCG
>JAQCKL010000137.1 GCA_027592485.1 Cyanobacteriota bacterium | reverse complement strand
ACAGCCCAAGTAGCCCTATCCAACGCGATGGGGCTACTTGGGCATGACTTAGTCTAAACACCAGTCAATGATTTCCAGCAGTTCAGGCGCTTCTTCAATAAAAAATTGATACGCCTGATCACGAATTTCAGATTCTAGGTTCATGGGTTGCTCTCGGCTTAACTCACCCTAAATTGGCTCATGCTGGTTTGTAAGGTCTGCGCAACGGTCAATAGGGTTTGGAATGACGTCGATAGCTGTGAGGCTTCTGAGGAGGTTTGCTCAGCAATTTTGGCCACGTCTTGGATCACCCCTGTGACCGCCTCAGAACTCAAGGATTGGGTCTGGGTGGCATGGGTAATGGACGCAATCAAGCGGTTCATCTGGGCTGCCACTTCTTCAATTCGGGTCAAGCTGGTTCGGGTTTCATCGACCAGTTGCGTTCCGGCGACCACCTGCTCGGTACCCACTTCCATGGCCGTGACCACGTCATTGGTTTCCGCTTGAATCGAGGCCACCAGGGTTTCGATTTCAACGGTCGCTTCTGCCGACTGTTTGGCGAGCGATCGCACCTCTTCAGCAACCACCGCAAAACCCCGACCCTCTTCACCCGCCCGCGCCGCCTCAATCGAGGCGTTCAGCGCCAATAGGTTGGTCTGGGCCGCAAATTCGCTAATTAGGTTAACGACCCCAGAAATCTTTTGGGATGACTCACCCAGGCGTTTGACCTTTTTGGCGGTTTCGGACACCGTTTCCCGAATGGTCATAATCCCAGTAACGGTACGGTTCATCGCCGCATCGCTGGCTGCCACCGTTTCCGTGGTTTTCTGCACGATCGCTTCAGCCTCTTTGGTACTGGCCGCCACATCGCTAATGGCGACACCCATTTGCTGAATTTGCTGAAGGGCTTCGGCAATTTCGTTGGTTTGTTGATTGGCTCCGGTCGAGAGATCCGCCACCAGGGGTTGGTTTTCAGCCACGGTGCTCGACATTTGCGCCGCTGCCGTTTGCACTTGCATCACAATCTTTCTGAGGCTGGCAATGGTGGCGTTGTACGAGTCGGCCACGGTGCCAATTTCGTCTTCGGTCACCTTGGCACGAATGGTCAAATCCCCCTTACTGACCGGGTCAATTTCCATCATGAGGTTTAAGGCCCGCTTCTGTAAGCCTTCCTTCAGCGCCCGTTGCTCTTCCGCTAGGGCCGCAAATTGCTGCACGGTCATCAGTACCCCGAGCTGCTGCCCGAGCTGTTGGAAAAACTCAATCTCCTGCTGCTGCCATGCATAGGACTTGGCGCAGTGGTGGGTCACCAGCAGGCCAAATAGTCGGTTTTGGCTGACGATGGGCACCACCAGCAACGCCTCGACCTTGAGGCGATGGAGGAGGGGCAAATGCTCACCATGGACCTGATTTTGGTGGATATCGTTAACGGTATAGATGCGTCCCTCCCGGTACTCTTCTAATCGCGCCGCTGGAATACAGGGGTCAGAGATGTCTAAGTCCAAGGCACTGGGCCAGCCAGCATTAACCGACTCATGGCTCACGTGGCCGGACCATTGGCCACGCCGACCTTGCTCCACGCGGTAAATCACCACGCGATCGGTTTTCAAAAAGGCTCGCGTGTCGTCTAAGAGTTGGTTGAGGGCGGTTTGCCCCTCAGGGGAGGTTAGGTCAGCCGCAATGGTGGTGATAGATGCCAGCAAGGTGGACCGCTGCGCTGCGATTTGTTGCTCCGTTGTAAACCGCCGCAACTGGCCGGTCATGGTGTTGATGGTGCCACCGAGCTGGGCAATTTCGTCTTGCCCTTCCACCGTCAGGCTCGTGGTCAAGTCACCTTGACCAATCCGCTTCACCGCTTGGGTTGCAGCCACCAGCGGCGAAGTAAATCGTCGGGCAATCACCAGGGCGATACCGCTGGCGGCGATCGCCGAAATCAGGGTTCCTAAACTGATGGCAATCAAGAGTCGCCGCTGAGGGGTCAGCAACTCAGACAAATCATTGGAAATCACCGCCGTCCATTCTGAACTCGGCAACCCTTCTAGGGGTTGGCTGGGGGCAAAAGCCACCAGCTGGCGGTCATTGCTCAATGTATTGGACGACTGTTGAGCCGTGGGTTGGCCCACATCAAAAAACGGGGCCATCTCTGGAAAGACATTCCGAATCTGGATCGCTTGGAAATCGGCATCACCTTCCTGCCCTGCAGAGTTGACGGACAACGCCTGAACGCCGTCCGAGCCAAAAAAGACTTCCCCGGCCTGGTTGGCAATGTAGTAGTCTGACCCGTCTGACTTAAACGTCGCCAACAGAGAGTCCAAAGCGGTTACTGGAATGCGCGCCCGCACATAGCCAATCGGGGCATTGGTCAGCGGATCCTTCACCACCGCCGCGGTGTAAATACTAAACTCACCCGAGGTGGTTGAAATACTCGGTTGGCTAATGATTGAACCATTCGCCGCTTTTGCCGCCTGAATATAAGTTCGGTTGAGGTGATTGCCCAAGCGTTGACCCGCCGAGGTCTGGGCAATGGGCTCACCATTTAGATCAAAGAACGCAATACTGCTGTAAACATCCCCATGGTTGGCCATAAACCGATCCAGGGCGTTGGATTTTTGCTGAGGGGTGAGCTGATTGCGGAGGGTTGGATCGGTCAGTACGGTGAGCTCGGCAATATTGTCGATGTCGGCGAGGCGATCTTTTAGAAACAGATTCAGCGCACCTTGGAGTTCTAGGGTCCGGGTGGTTTCTAATTTTGCCACCTCATTCAGACTGCCCTGGCTGGCAATGTAGTAAGACATTCCCCCCACCGCCACAATTGGCAAAGTCCCCAGCAGCACCGCCATCAGCGTGCTCTTAGAACGCAGGGTTAACCCTTGCCACCAGCGCCTCACAAATTGCCGCTCCCCCTTACCTTTACGACCCTCCAGCGACGGCGATAGGCGAGAACTCTGGGCAATATCGACATCTTTAGCCTCCTGCCGAGGCCGTCGCAACGGTGGGGGTGGGGGCGGGATAGCTGGACGACCATTTGCCTGGGGATTGCCAACACCATTTAAGCGCTGTGGCCTCTGAGGCGTCGCGGGAGTTTGAAGGGCTTTAGAATTGGGAGGCGAGGATGTCATGGCGATTGTTTTCGAATAACGACGTCTGTGTACCGGAAATTTTTGCCTGCTTAGAAAACACTGATTTCTCGTCAGCAGTGTTCGCAAATAAATTCAGAGAATATTAACCGACTGACTTTTCGGGAAAAACTGAAGACACAAACCAACTGTTTAAATATCCTGATATTGGGTCTGTCATTTAAGCCGGGAAAACCGGTTAGAGAAGGAGGCTAGGAGCCAGTAGCCAGAACTCAGTAAACGCAATGCTCCTAGCTCCTGACTCCTGAATTCTTGCCCCAAGATAATGTCTCGCCTTGCGGAATACGCTTGATATTGGTCTCATAAACATGGATCAAGCGACCCATAAAGTTGTCGCTATGGCGTTCAACTTGGCATTCTGTCTAGGATGGCGTCACCATCCAATAGGGTCATCATGTCACCCCCACGATCGAGCCAATACCCACAGATAAATGGTGCTAATTGATCGGTGATCATCGAATTTATGGGGGACTGTAAGCTGTCTGTATTCAGCCATTGGATATCATCAATGCGATCAACTAAAAGTCCCAGGGGCAACTGCTCAATCAGGTCACCTGACTGCTGCTGGCGACAGGCATTAAGAACAATAAAAGACCCAGTGGACGGCGGTTGTTCTTGCTGGTGCCAAGGGGATAAACCCAATAAATCCCCCAGGTCAACCAGCCAAAGCACATCCCCTCGCCAGTTATGGACCCCCATAATCCAGGGGGCGACATGGGGGATTGGAGTAATCTGAGCCAGGGGAACTTTGAGGATCTCAGTCAGTTGCTCTACTGGCAACAGGGCTGTCATGTTAGGCAACAAATGGAACTGCAAGAATTGGTTAAGACCTTTGGCGCTGCCCGGATTCAGCCTTGCCGATGGCGGCGATTTTAAACTCGGTGGGGTATTAATCGTCATGGATGTTGCCTGATTTACCTGCTGCCACTGTTCTTAAATTCTCAAAAGTTTTTTGACGGTGTCTGAAAATTCCATGTTGTCGATGGGCTTTTCAAGATAAGCATTGGCACCTTGCTTCATCCCCCAAAACTTATCCATCTCAGTGCCTTTAGTGGAGCAAATGATGACGGGAATCTGGCTAGTTGAATCATCTTCCTTGATATGGCGACACAATTCAAAGCCGCTCAAATCAGGGAGAACAACATCTAACACAACTAAATCTGGCTTGTGTTGAGCCAACATCGCTAAGGTTTCTTCACCATTGGTCGCAGTCATCACATCAAGACCCTGTTGAGTCAGAAAACGACTCACAATTTCTAGATCAGTTCTTGAATCGTCAACCACTAAAGCAGTATTCATGAAAAATCTCCTTAACTGGATATACAAAGGGTTCCCAGAGGGCCTTTGATTAAATCATCTGGATTTAATCAAAGGCCAGATTAACGGTTTAAGCGGATGGGATAGCCTGTTGGGAAAGCTGTTTTTTCACTAGGTCTAAAACCACATTGATTTCGACTGGTTTACTCAGAAAAGCCGATGCCCCCACCATCTTGGCCCGGATGCGATCGATGACGCCGTCATTCCCGGTCAAGATAATGATGGGCGTATCGCGAAAAATGGGCAGTCGCCGGAGATGGCTACAAAGTTCATAGCCGTTGGTATTGGGCATGACTAGATCCAAGAAAATCAAATCTGGCTTGCGGGCCATTAACAGCGCTAGGGCTCGCAAAGCATCTTGGGTTGAAATCACTCGGTATCCTGCCTTAGACAAGATTTTTTCCATCGACTGGCAAATCGACAGACTGTCATCGACACAAGCAATCAGTGGCGCTTTTGGCTGGGGTTTCGGAGTTGCTGTTGGCGGCTGATGGGCAATCGGAGACTTGGCATCGGCAATCTTGATAAGGTCGATTAGCCCAGCCTGGATGTATGGCAGTAAGGATTGAGTAATCTCCAGCACGTCCCGATTGAGCCGATTACCCAAGTCTCGTAAGGTCTGCTGCCCATCCAACAATTTTGAAAGGTTTTGATATACATTGCTGGGGGTCCGCTGCTTTAGCTCTGTGGGAGATTTAATGACAGGCACTAAATTAGGGGAGCGATCGGCCAGTTTGGCTGCCTTCCAAGCTTGCTGAAACACATCTGACTTGCGGATGATTTGTTCAGCATTAATCAGCACAAGCTGTTCAGATAGGGCCGCCTCAGGAGAAATTTGGTAGAGAATTTTCGAGGTCTGGGTGACATCAAATAGAATTTCTACTATGGCTGCAGAGATGACCTGCGCGGCCTGTCTCTGCGTGATTTTCCCTTGTTTGTACCAGCGACAGAGCAGTTGATATTCCCAGCAGGGATGTAAATGGTGTTCTGAGGCCTGGGAGAGTTCACTCGCCAACGTTTTGCTATCTAAAGCAATCTCTGGGCAGTAATGAGAAACTTGTCTCAACCACCGCCGTACAGCATGTTCACCACCGGTGGCGTACACCAAACGCCCCCAGGACAAATAAAAGGTCCACTCGATCCCATTTAGGGCCTTTAAGCTGATTTGGCCGCTAAACTGCTGCTGCCTAAGGGTGGCAAACAGTTTGATTTGTTTGTGAGCGGCAAACTCATGGATAGCAATGCCGCTAGGCTTTACCTCAGAATCAACCATGTCTTTTGCGGGGCTTACATTTGCGGGGTGTAAAACTGTTGTCATACTCAAAACCGTTGGGAGGGGTTATGTACCAATCAACTGCGGGGGAAAGACTAACGATTTCTAAATTCGGGATAGGCTTCTAGGCCGTGTTCGCTGATATCTAAGCCCAGAGCCTCTGCCTTGGGTGAAACTCGCAGACCCAACGAGTATTCGATGAGTAACCAGGCCATCAAACTTGCCAATCCGGCAAACAAGCTAACGATGAGGATGCCCGCCAACTGAATCCCCAACTGCTGGAAGCCACCGCCGAGGAGGAGCCCAAGGGGAGGGCCAGAATCAACGCCGTGCCAAGGATTTACACCTGGACCGACGCTAAATAATGCAACCGCCAACGTCCCCCAAATCCCTGAGACCAAGTGAACCGGCAGGGCACCAACGGGGTCGTCAATTTTTAACCGATTGAAAAAGTTGGCCCCGAAGACGGCAATGATGCCCCCCACCAAACCGATCGCCACGGCGCTACCGATACCGACATAGGCACAAGAGGCTGTAATTGAGACCAAACCGGCCAAAACACCGTTGATAATCATGCTGAGATCGGGCTTGGTCAAAATGATCCAAGAGGTCACTGCGGCCCCTACGGCCCCAGAGGCTGCGGCAATGTTGGTGGTTAAAATGATGCGGCTGATGGCAGCGGGGTCAGCGGCCATGGTGGAACCGGGGTTAAACCCAAACCAGCCGAACCATAGAATCATGGCCCCGAGGGTGGCGATCGCGAGGTTATGACCGGGAATAGGCTCAGACTGAGAGCCGTTGTATCGCCCCTCCCGTGGCCCCAAGATATAGGCTCCCGTCAAGGCGGCCCAGCCACCCACCATATGCACAACCGTGGAGCCGGCAAAATCCTGAAAGCCCCATTCACTCAGGAACCCCCCGCCCCAAATCCAGTGGCCCACAATGGGGTAAATCAGGGTAGACAGCAGCGCGCTAAAGGCAAAGTAACCAAAGAAAGAGATTCTTTCGGCGACGGCACCGGACACAATCGTGGCAGCGGTACCCGCAAATGCCACCTGGAAAAAGAACTTGGCATCCAGGGGCACGCCCGTCCAGCTCAGGGAACTAAAGACCCCGCGATAGGCTTCCCCCACCAGCGGACTGGTATCTAGGCCGCCAAGGAAAAAACCGTTTAAGCCGACGAAAGCATTACCATCCCCGAACATGAAGCCAAAGCCTAAGGCCCAAAAAGCGAGGCTGACCACTCCAAAGACAATGAGGTTTTTAGAAAGGACGTTCACAGCATTTTTACTGCGACACAGGCCGGTTTCCAGCATGGCAAAGCCAGCATTCATAAAAACCACCAGCATGCCTGCCAAAAGCACCCAAACGGTGTCAATGGTGACCTGAAGGGATTGGTAGGCTTCTTGCCAAGTGGGGTCTTGGGCAATCGCAACCCCCTTGAAAGCCAGAAGAAACAACAGCGCTAGGGAAAGACTTCTACAGAAACGCTTTATTCCTTTGATGTGTTTTTTTGGCATGAACCTTATCGACATAAAACTGCTCGCACAATAGTCCTGATCATTACAAAAACCATTAATAGCTTTAGCGTGCATTTGCGCCTAGCCTAGGGTTCCCACAAGTCAATTCCTCAAAATACAATGAGTTCTCAAAACGTAAAATATACTTCCTTTGCAGATTTTTACCCCGCTCAATACGTCAAATCACCTAGGCTTCAGTGTTCATGATTTGCTGGGAGAGTGATTTGCATCACAACCCTTAGTGCAGATTTGCTTGAGCTTTTCCAGGCAAATCCTCAGGGAGCTTTTCACAGAAAAAACACTCGCAGAAGAAAACATGCTTTTAAAGCTCAAAGATGTTGGCATCACCTTTAGAAAGTGCCGTCCTCTAGGTATGATCACGCAAAAAATTAGCGTTACCTACTCCGTAGAATCCTTGCTTCTATAGGCATTTCTGTGTCTCGGGGGGCAGCGCATAAATTCATTCCTGACTGCCTTGGAATCCATGGAACTTACAGCTAAGCTCTATGCCGAATAGGGAACTCAGCCATGGCTTGTGTATCAACAATTACACTTTAAATAAAGAATGTGACAAGACTGTGACGGCAGTGTCCATTCCACAATGTGAACGAATCGCTTTGAAGCGTAGGTGGTCGCTGTTCTAGGGCGCGTCGTCAATATGACAACGAAAAGCAATCCGGTTGGAGGGGGCTGCCCCATTTAATGAATCTGGCTGAAGCTGTTTTTCCCAAAGGATGTGGCTTCTGATGGATCGCAGCTCCCCACTGCTCCGGTATTTGCAGGTCTCCCGATACAATGGCGGCATCATTGTCCGTTCGGGCTATTATCTCGGTGCCAATCCCTCTATCCTTGGCAGGTCTATGCCCCAGATCATGAACGATGTCTTCATTTCCTATTCCCGTAAGGACCAAGCTTTTGTGAGGGCTCTGGATGAGGCGTTTCGACGGTGCGATCGCGACCCTTGGATTGACTGGGAAGACATCCGCAAAGGGGAAGAATGGTGGCAGGCCATCCAGCGGGGTATTGAAGGGGCCGACACCTTTGTGTTTGTGCTCAGCCCCGACTCCGTTGCCTCCGCCGTCTGCCTTGACGAAATCAATCATGCGGCCCAGCACCACAAGCGCTTTTTACCCATCGTCTACCGCGAAGGGTTTGAGATGGGCGCAGTACACCCCAAAATATCCAGCCATAACTGGCTATTCTTCCGGGAAACAGATGATTTTGAACAGGCTTTTCAAGATCTGCAAACGGCCCTTGACACTGATTTAGCCTACGTTCGCGCCCACACTCGCCTCCTGTTGCGGGCCTTGGAGTGGCAGGACAAGGATTGTGGATCTAGCTATTTACTCCGGGGCACGGATTTGACCGAGGCGGAGCAATGGTTGCTGGAGGGAGCCACCAAGGAACCCCAACCCACCGAAGCCCATAGTCAATATATTGCCGCCAGCCACGCCGCTAAAGCCGACCGGCTAAAAGCCATTTACAAAGGCCGCCGCACCGTTATCCTCACCACCATCGCGGCGAACCTTTCCTTAGTGATTTTGGGCGGGATTTGGCTGTATCGCGCCCGCGTCTCGGTCACCTTAGAGAGCATTCAAACCACGATGATCAAGGCCCTACACATGGCCCGTGAAAATATTGATGGCGATCGCTTTGCCGATTTAACGGCTCTATCTCTGACGGGTACCCCAACGCCCCTATACGATGATCACCAAGCTTGGCTAGCGTCGGTGCGCCGGGTCTTTCCCAATATGCTGATCCGCACCTATGGGGCGGACGGTCCTAATCGGCTGCTGTGGGTGGGAGATGTGTCTCGGGGTGACGATGACAGCCCTGAGCCCGAATATGGCCTTGAAACTGAGTTTTTAGAATCGGCTCCGGCCTGGGAATGGCAGCAAGAGGTACTCGATGGCCAACAACAGTTTATTCCGCCCCAATTGGCACAGGGTAGCACAGCAGAAATTTTGGACGGGCAAGAGAGCATCATCATGCAGCCCTATGCTCTGTTGCCCGGTAGCAATGAAAAAGTGGTAGTGCATTAGTGTACGGGGCAGAGGAAAATCAGGCGATGGCATCGCGATGACAAGGGAGTCGGTT
>JAQCKL010000136.1 GCA_027592485.1 Cyanobacteriota bacterium | reverse complement strand
CTTGTCGCAACTTATACCCTGAGAGCTTTTATTACTTCAAGACCGACTTTTCAAACATCCTCTAAGCGGGCCAAGAGATCCGCCGACCGGATATTGCCCTTGAGCAGGCGCGCCACTTGCCGTAACAGTTCATCTCCGGCAATGTGACCGCAGGTGTCATTAACCACCTTGAACCGATCTAAATCGAGGTAGCAGAGCACATGGTGCTGCTGCTGGCGCTGGCCATCTTTGAGCAGTTCGAGCAGTTGCTGCTCAAAGTAGCGTCGATTGGGTAGGTCCGTCAGCACATCGTGGCTGGCCTGCCACGACAGTTGCTGCTGCAGCTCCCGCGATTGGGTGACATCGTGGAAAATCATCACCGCACCGATGATCTGGCCGTCGCGATCGCGAATCGGTGCGGCCGAATCTTCAATGCTGTATTCCGTCCCGTCCCGAGAAACCAAAACGGTATGGTTGGCCAAACCAATCACAGCGCCATCCTGTAGCGCCCGCTCCACTGGATTACTGACAGGTTGACGGGTGATTTCATGGATGATGTGAAACACGGCCACGAGGGGCTTACCCCGAGCTTGCGCGGCATCCCAACCGGTTAATTGCTCCGCCACCGGGTTAAAGTACTCGACCCGCCCCAGGGCGTCAGTGGTGATCACAGCGTCAGCAATGGAATGCAGCGTAATTTGGGCCAGCTCTTTTTCCCGAAAGAGGGCTTGTTCCATCTGGCGGCGATCGGTAATGTCGATGCAAGAGCCGATATAACCGGCAAATTCCCCATTGGGTAAAAAGCGAGGTCGGCCAATATTGACAACCCAGCGGTAGTCACCATCAAATCGCCGCAACCGATACTCCATCTGAAACGGCTGTCGGGCTTCAAAGGCGGTTGTGTAGGTCTTGAGGCAATCGTCATGGTCTTTAGGGTGTAGCGTCTCGGTCCAGCCGTTGCCCAGCTCCTGCGCCAAGGTGCGCCCCGTAAAAGCCAGCCAAACCTGATTGAAGTAGGTGCAAAGCTGGTCAGTTCCCGATATCCAGATCAGCACCGGGGCCGTGTCAGCCATCATGCGAAATCGAGCTTCGCTTTCCTCTAACTCAGCCGTCCTGCTCGCGACTAACGTTTCTAGATGGTGCTGGTAATGATGTAAATCGGTCTCTAGCTGGACCTGGGTCGTGACATCCTGCACCGTCCCGATCGATCGCATCGGCGACCCGGTCTCACCGTAAAAGGTCTGACAGCGCTCATGAACATACTTAATGCGACCATCAGCCATGAGCAGGCGATGGGTAATGTCGTAGGGGCTTTGACTGTTAACCGACGTGATATAGGCTTGGTCAACCCAGTCGCGATCTTCGGGATGGATGGCCCCCAAAAAGGCCCCATAGGTCGCGCCAAACTGCTGCGGATCAATCTCAAAGATGCGGTAGGTTTCATCGGACCAGATCAAATCATGGGTTGTGAGATCGACTTCCCAACTGCCCATCTGGGCAATGCGCTGGGCTTCTTTGAGTCGAGTTTCGCTGGTTTTGAGCGCTTCCTCAGCTTGCTTCCGTTCCGTAATATCGGTGATTGTGCCGATGTAGCCCCTGAGGTTGCCGTCCGCATCATGTTCAGCTACTGCTTTTCCCAGCACCCAGCTCACTTCACCGTTCGCGTTTTGGAAACGATATTCGAGGCTGAAAGGCTGTTGGCCTTGGGCCGCTCGGAACCACTCTGCGGCCACGGTTGCTCGGTCATCGGGATACAGGCCTTGGACCCAGCCCGTACCACTCGCAGCGGCGGGGGTCATCCCCGCGATCTGGCACCAGAGTTCATTCACATAAAGGCAATTGCCCTCAGCATCAGTCTGAAAGATCCCGACCGGCGCTACCTCAGCCAAGTTGGCATAGCGGCGCTCACTCTGCCGCAGGGCTCTTTCAGTTTGTTTCAGATCGCTGATATCTCGCCCTTCTGGAATCAGCAGCTTCACTTGCCCCGCCTCATTCCATACGGGGCGCAGTGAGAAGTCAATCGTGACAATGCGATCAACTCCCAGCACATCGACTTCGTAACGGACAAATTCCCCCTGGGCAGCCTGGGCGATCGCGGCCCTGAGCTGAGCTTGGGTCTCGGGCGAAATCGTCCACCAGCGAGCTTCCCAAACAGGACGATCAATCACCTCCTCTCGGCAGAGTCCACCAAAATCAAGCGCGGTCTGATTAACCTCGATCAGGGTGCCATCCAGTTCAAGCAAGCCCATAAATTGAAAGGTTTGATTGAAAATCGCTTGAAACCGCTGCTCGGTTGCCGCCACCTGTTCTTCGAGTTGGAGCGTGTGATTTTGAAACCATTGCACCCGCTCGTCATGGAGTTTTTCAACTTGCTTTTGCAGCACAACAATCGTGTTTTGCATCTCCAAGGGATCGAGCGCCGCCAGCACGCTGGTTTGGGTGACAATCCCCGCCAAGAGACCCTGCTCATCAGTCACCACTAAGCGCCTGACATGCATCCGGGACATGGTTTGATGGGCGGCCCACAGGGTGTCCTTGGGCTGGAGACAAACCAGGGGCGTGCTCATCACGACCTGAGCTTCAATAGCGCTCAGATCCAGCCTGCTTGCCTGACATTGAACGATATCGCGCTCTGTCACAATCCCGACAGGAATTAAGCAGGGGTCAGTTGACGCGGCCCCCTGCTGCTGAATCACGACACAACTCACCCGGTGTTGGGCCATCAGCTTTGCCAGGTCTAAGCCATTGGCGTTAGGCGAAGCGGTAATCACCTGGCTCACCATCACTTCCTCGACCCGCAGCAGCCTAAATAGGTCAGCCGATTGCAGGGTTTGGCGAATACTATTGGGGGTGACGATCCCAACCAACCGATCCTGGTCATCTAAAACGGGCAAATGTCGGATGCGGTGTTGGCGAAACAGGGGGAGGACAGCAAAGGGATGCTGAAGTGCAGAAGCTCGAATCGTCAGCAACGGCTGAGTCATCACCTCAGCCACGAAGATATCGGCAAAATCAATCCCTTTGGCGCTAAGCCGCACCACATCCCGCTCGGTCAAAATGCCGACCAGCCGTTCATCCTTCATCACCAGGACATAGCTAGAACGCTGGCTAGCCTGTCCTGGAGCCCAGGGAGCGGGGATTGATGCACTATCCCTGCTCCCTGGGCTCATCAGAGCAATGGCGTCGAGGAGAGAGGTGTCAGGGGAAACCCGAGGCGGATGGCAATCCACACTCGTTGTGGCCGACTGTGCAGGCAGGTCCAACTTAGATATGCTGTTGTTGCTTTGGGGCAGATCTGGGGAATAGGGCATTACTGGGTTAGCTTACACAGCCCTGAACGGATATTGATTTAGTAATACCTGATTTCCGTAGGGATAGGATGCCTCGACTTCCCGTGGAGACTCGATCCCACCCAACTGCGTTGGCAGCCGTTTTGGCTGATTGCACATCAGGGTAGAATCCTGGCCTGTGGACAGTTGTGCCGCTTTGATGGATGCCAAGAAATGGATAGCTGTTGCGGCGTCATTGGCCCCCCTTTATCCCCCCAATTCTGGGGGGATACCCGAGTTCACAGTCCCCCAGAAATACGTCCTTCGGACATGCTGCGCGAGGGGGGCTTATCGCCCAGGAGCTGCCGCTGACATAGCGCTGGCCCCATTGATTAGGACACCCAGGATCGCCCTGAGGCTTGGCGCAGAAGCAATGGGGCTCGCAGTCTTTTCCTAACCGGACTGGCGACTGCTCTACACAAGTGAACGGCCCTGGGGATTCATGGGTTTGATCCCCTCACCCCCTTATCAAGGAGGCTAACCTACATTCCATCCAGCCCCATAAAAATTTAGGCACTTGAGCAATTGCCCAAGCGCCTAAACCGGTTCAAAAGTGATGGTAGGGATCAAAAACCCTAACGGAAGCCGACCGAGGCCTGCCACACAAATGCCAACAACAAGAAGAACACTGGAATCACGGGTAAGACATCCACCAGGGGATCGAAAATTGAGTAGGCCTCAGGCAACTTTGCAAGCAGGATTGCGGCGTCCATTTAAGGTTCAACCTCTTCAACACAGGTTCTCAGAATTGCCATGGATTGTAACATGGCAGCGGTACGCTTTCATTATGGCGTCGGGGCTGCGTTTGAGAGCCAGGGGCCAAATTCCTCCACAAAGCGATCGTTCAAAATCGCCGCCCGTATGGTCTGGGTAAACCGCACCAGCTCAGTGATGTTGTGGATCGATAGCAGCGTAAAGGCTAGCAGCTCCTTGGCATGGATCAGGTGGCACAGGTAAGCCCGGCTAAAGGTTTGGCAGGTGTAACAGGGACAGGTGCCATCTAGGGGCGCGTAATCTTGACGGAATCGGGCATTTTTGAGATTCCAGCGATCGCCCTGCACCAGGGCACTGCCATGGCGGGCCAGGCGAGTGGGGATCACACAGTCAAATAAATCCATGCCCGCTGCGATCGCCTGGGCCATTTCCCGATAGGTGCCCACCCCCATCAGGTAGCGGGGCTTATCCAGCGGAAGAAGGGGTGTGGTGGCACGGACAATTTTTTCAATCAGCTCTGGGGGCTCCCCCACACTCACACCGCCAATGGCATAACCCGGCAACTCCAGATCTCGCAATGCCGCCGCCGCCGCCGCCCGCAGGTCCAGATAGACACCCCCCTGCACAATCCCAAACAGGGCTTGATCCTGGCGGTTATGGGCCGCAATACAGCGTTCTAGCCAACGATAGGTGCGATCGGTGGCCACCACCACAGCCTCCCGACTGGCGGGGTAGGGCGGACATTCATCAAAAGCCATAATCACATCCGCCCCCAACTGGTTCTGGATGCGAATGGATTCTTCTGGGGTGATATTAATCTGGCGACCATCCTTGGGGGAGCGAAACTTCACCCCCTGCTCAGAGATGGTGCGCATTTCACTGAGGCTAAAGACCTGAAACCCACCAGAGTCCGTGAGCATCGGCCCCTCCCAGCCCATGAACTTATGCAACCCGCCCGCAGCGGCGACGATCGCTTCGCCCGGTTGCAGATGCAAGTGATAGGTGTTGGCTAGCACCATCTGAGCCCCAGTGGGCTTGAGTTGGTCAGGCGTCACCGTTTTGACATTCGCCAAGGTCCCCACGGGCATAAACCGGGGAGTCTGCACCGGACCATGGGGAGTTGTGAAAACACCGGCCCGAGCCTGAGTGTGGCTACAACGGGCTTCGCAAGTATAGGTAAAGTCGGTCAATGGTAGCAGTCCCTAGCGTTCGCGTTAACCCAGGGAAACATCATCATCTAAACAGGCGTCTAGCTGGGCAGAGAGGGCTTCGGCCACCATCGCCTCCAGAGCCGTGGCGTTGAGGTTGCGAGTGACGTGTTCGTGGAGGGGTGTAGTGGTGGGTAACAGCCGTAAACGTCGATCATCCCGAACTAGATTGAAGCAGGTCTTTTGGTTCGGCAGCCGCTCTAGCTCTAGGCAGTCAAAACTATGCACGTTGAGGTAGAGGCTTTGATTGGCCACCAGGGTTGCCATCGTCAGATCGGCAAAGACATCCATGATGTAGCCTGTTCCCTGGCTCATGACCGTACCATCCTGGACATCGGAGTAATTCACTTGCCCCAGGTCATTCAGCAGCCTGAGCATGTCCACTTTGTTCACCACAATACCGTTATCAACTAAGCAAGGCGCGGGAGTGCGGCCAGAAGCGGCAGAATCATAGCTCATAGGTTTGTCTCAAATTGCAGACAAAGATCAGCTGACACCAGCGGCTGGTATCGGTGCCCCACGGGACTGTTCTCACGATAGTCGATCATCCAGGGATCGATCTCGTCATTGGGACGATTTTCTGGAAATTTGCCATCACCGTCACCAACGCAGGATTCCATCCAGAACCCTGCATCCCTTATCCAAAAAGGCTTTTCAGGCCCAAAAGAACGATCTTGAGTCCACCCCCACCCCCAGGGACGGTTTGCCGCAACCACGCCAGTAAATCTGTCCTAGGGGGAGCGCTTAATTTAACTCTGCACAGATAATATTGATCGGACAAATTTGTATACATAGAAAACAAACGCGATTCAAATAAAATTGGAAGTCGTCCTATTTGTAGCGTCTTAATACTCTGATTGCGGCAAAAGAAGCACTATATATATGTTGATCTAAGTCTTTATGATGGGATCTGTTTTAAGGTGGGGGCTGGCGGGACTGAAGCGGTGGGGGCTGCATCTGGCGGGGGCTGTCGTGTTTTACACCTGCGTACCCTTGCCCAGCCACTGGCCATTCAACTTTAAAGGAATTGCTCGCTACGCACCGTTACTCGGAATCTTGATGGGGTTGATCCTGGGCGGTGGGGATTGGGTCTTAATGCATCTGGGTTTGCCGATCGCCACCCGGAGTGCTCTGGTCGTCGCCCTATGGGTAGGGCTGACCGGTGGCCTCCACCTAGATGGGGCAATGGATACGGCGGATGGTCTGGCGGTGATGGAGCCGGAGCGGCGGCTGGCGGTGATGGCCGATAGCCATTCGGGGGCCTTTGGGGTGATGGCGGCGATCGCGATCGTGGGTCTCAAGGTATTGGCGTTAAGTGAGCTGACCCAGGGACGCGGGTTTGCCTTGATGGCCGTAGCGGGCTGGGGGCGGTGGGGTCAGGTGGTGGCGATCGCCCGCTACCCTTACCTCAAACCTGAGGGCAAAGGCGCTTTCCATCAAGCCCACGCCCGTCCAGGGGTGGATTGGCTATGGGGGGGGATGGGGTTGATGGCCCTGGGTCTGGCCATGGTCACCCTAGGGAATCTGGGCTGGGTGGTCACGGGGGGAACTGTGCTCGGGGGCATGGGGCTAGCCCTAGGCACCGGGTCCTGGTTTCACCGGCAATTGGGGGGACATACCGGCGACACCTATGGGGCGGTCGTGGAATGGACGGAGGCTCTGCTGTTGTGCCTGATCACGGCGCTGGTTTAACTATCAAAAACCCACTTAATCCAGGATCGCAACCTTGGATGCGGACACGCGCGGGGCTTAGGTAAATCTGCTAGGGTGACATCATGACACCTGCAGATATCACCACATTCCTAAAGGATCGCTTTGGCCCTGACCTGCAGCTTGACACCGCCGATGCCTGGCAGGTGGACAGGCCAGAGTTTCGCCTGCTGGTACTGCTATCCGCTGACCAGAGGGACCTGAGGGTGTTGGTGCCGATTGCCCCAGCCCAAGAGGTGCAGCCCTTCCTTACCCAGCTCTTGGCTGCCAACTTTGAAGATACCGGCGAGGGGCGTTACGCCCTCCACCAAGACGTCCTTTGGAGCGTCTTCCACCACGATTTGGCTAGCCTCCAGCTTCCCACCCTAGAGGCGGCAATCGCCCGCCTACTCACCCTCAAACAACAGGGGGTTGAGCCTTTTTTCGAGACCATGCTGGAAGCGCAGATGCGCCAAATCATTTTCACCTCGAAGCGCCAAGGCCAATCCTTAGAGACCACCCTGCAAACCCTAGATCGTTTTTATAGTGAGGGGGTGATGGGGGATTTAAGCCAAGGTAGTCAGTATCAAACGAAGGTCCTGGGGGCTTGGCGGCAACAACTGGAGCGGCTCTGGCCCGAGGTGGAGGGATGAGTCGGGTGGCTGTGGTGAGCGATCGCATCCGCCAGGACTATGCCTGCTTTCCCCAGGACCAAAGTTACGACCTCTACGCCGAGGATGTGTATTTCGAAGATCCCCTCAATCGCTTCCGGGGGGTGCAGCGCTATCGCCAGATGATTGCCTTTATCCAACGTTGGTTCCAAAGCCCAGTGCTAAAACTGCACCGGCTCGACCCCCAAGACGACCACCATTTTCAAACCCACTGGACCCTGAGCTGGGTGGCCCCTTTGCCTTGGCAGCCCGCCATGGCCATTTCTGGTTGGACCGATTATCGTTTGAATGAGCAGGGGCAAATTATGGCCCACATTGATCACTGGCACTGCTCTCCCTGGGCGGTGGCAGGGCAACTGTTTGGCCGTGCGGTAGCCCCCTCCCCTGATGACGCTTAGGTTAGGAACAGTATTTTTGAAATTTCCTTCGACAAATTTACAGCTCAACCCGAGCGGCGCATTCAAGACGGGTAAAGCCATAATGAGACCTGCTGGGATCCGAGCCTGATGCTGACCATTCAAAATCTCTCTAAAACCTATGGCAGCTACACTGCCCTCCAAGGGTTAAACCTGCAGATTCAACCAGGGGAAGTCTACGGCTTGTTAGGCCCCAATGGGGCCGGAAAAACCACCACCATCAATCTGATTTGTGGGTTGCTACAGGCCGATCAAGGGGAGGTTTTGATCAACGGTCGCCCCGCTGGGGAGGCCACAAAAGCTTGGGTGGGGGTGATGCCCCAGGCGAATTTGCTCTATCGCAGCCTCTCTTGCGAAGAGAACGTGGCTTTTTTCGCCCAGATTTACGGGTTACCCCGACGCCTGCGATCGCAGCGGGTCCGGGCCTGCCTCTCAGCGGTAAACCTGCTGGAGCGGGCTCAGACCCCAGCGGAGAAGTTGAGTGGGGGTATGCAGCGTCGCCTCAGCCTGGCGATCGCCATGGTGCATCACCCCAAACTGCTGATCCTAGATGAACCGACCACGGGCCTAGATATTGAGGCCCGCCACGGTGTATGGGAGCTTATCCGTCATCTCACCCGTGAGGAGGGCATGACCATTCTGCTGACCACCCATCTATTAGATGAGGTGGAGCGGCTGTGCCATCGCATCGGCATCATCAAGCAAGGTCAATTGCTGGTGCAAGGCACTCTAGCCGGTCTGCGCCGCTGTATCCCAGCCCAGGAGATTGTGACGGTGGAAACCCCGGACCCGAAGGCGGCGATCGCCCGAGGCCGGACCTATGGATTTACCCCGCGCCGCTACGGCTCAGACTTGGCTTTTTGGGTACCAGAACAACTGGACCTAAAGAGTCTTTTAGAGCGCTTTGACGGCATCCCCATTGATTCCATCGCCCGCCATCCGGTGCGGTTAGAGCATATTTATTTAGAGGCCACCCAACAGCGGGCGATCTCAACAGCAGACCCGGCGATGGAAACGGTTCAAAATTAGGTTTGCCACAGCGAAAGTGACATCGCTTTGTACTGATCTCGGGACTTAAATTGGGCGCGTTCGTAGAGGCGCTGGGCGGGCAAGTTGCTATGGGCGACTTCTAAATGCAACGCCCGGATTCCCAGCGCCATCGCCTCAGTCTTGATCAGCGCGAGGGTGTCAGTACCCAATCCTCTGCCCCGGCAGTCCGACCGCAGGTAAAACTCGTCAATGAAGGCGTCTCGTCCACCAAATTCAAGGCTATAGCAGTCGCCAATTGCATTAAGACATAAGCTAGAAGCATTTCCCATCTCCGGTGAGTGCCAT
>JAQCKL010000135.1 GCA_027592485.1 Cyanobacteriota bacterium | reverse complement strand
CTTAAGAGATGCGATGGAGCACGTTCTCAAGGTGGTAACGTCTTAACCTAAGTGGCGACGGCTATAGTAGGCAATTCCTAGCCCCTCAAAGACAGGGTGCAGGGTCAGGGCCACATCAATGGGATCTTGAAGCCAAGTCATCTCATTGCCACCGGGTTGAAAACCAGGGGGGAGGTCGTCCCAGTAGGCATTGGCAACAAGGTGGGGGGTGAGTTGCCCAAACCGGCGCTGGAGCCCCGCCAAGAAAAACCGCCGAATACCCGCATTTTGGGCCATGGCCATGGTGAGGCGATCGCTATTGCGGCGCTGCCGGAGCAACTTAAACAACAGCTGATCGGCTTCGACACTGGTATCAATTGCCTGGGGTTGGTAAGCCATGGCCCTAGTTTAGGCCACCTCAACAGCGAGAGTTTAGAGGGTGGGGAAATGGGCGATCGCGTCCTCACGATGCTTCAACAACGTCCCCTTCGGTAACGGTCCGCCAATGTGGTCCCAGGGCAACGGCTGATCCACGGGCCAGTCGTCATGGACATAGAACGACAGGGGCGGCAGTTGGCCTTTGAGATCCTTAAAGGCCCGCTTGTAGCTGCCCAACGAGTCACCGTAGTCCCGCACTTGGACGAGGAATTTGGAGAGGCGGCGATCGCCCCGCGCAATCAACCCCTGCATCACCGACCAGTTGTAGCTCTCCGGGCGAAAGTCGATGCCCTGGGATCGCAGTTGTTTTTGCAAAAACTTCAGCCGTTTTTCCGCTGCTGGGTTCACCCCGTACCACTGGAAGGGGGTGTGGGCCTTGGGCACAAAGGTGCTACACCCCAGGGTGAGGCGCAGACCAGGGGCGGCTTTTTTCACCTGTTGCATCATTGCCACCGTCGCCTCCAGATCCTCCGGCACTTCCCCAGGGATGCCCGCCATGCCGTAGAGCTTCAGGGCGCTGAGGCCCCCCGCTTTGGCATTCACCGCCGCTGCAATAATGTCGGCGGTTTCCAGCTTTTTGTTGACGATGCGCCGCAACCGCTCCGAGCCGCTTTCCACCGCGATGGTGACCGAGCGGCTGCCGTGGCGGGTGAGGGTTTCGGTGAGTTGGCGGTTGACCGTGTTGGTGCGGACGGAGGCGAGGCTCAACCGCACGTCATCGTGTTGGGGCTGGTTGAGGTAGTCCAGCAGGTCGGCAAACTCGGGGTGTTGGGTGATGGAGGCCCCCAGCAGTCCCAACCGCGAGGTTTTCGCCAAGCCTTTCTCAATCGCCGCCACCAGAGAATTGATCGGCGCAACCCGAAAGGGCAGGGTCAGGTAGCTGGCCATGCAGAAGCGGCACATCTCTGGGCAACTCCGCACCACTTCCACCATATAAATGTTTTCCCAAGCGGCCTGGGGGGTGACCACGGTGGAGGTGGAGAGATGATCCCCGCGATAGGTTTGCTTTTCCAGATGGGTGGGGATGCCGCTATCGATGGGCTGGATAGTGGCCACCGGTCCATCCGGTGCTGAGTAGGTGACCTGGTACAGGCTGGGCACATAGACCCCTGGCACCTGGGCCAAGCGCCGCAATCGGGTGGGGCGATCGCAGCCTCGACTCTCCTGGAAGGCATCTAAAAACGCCTCTAGCAAAACTTCCCCATCCCCCAATAGCACCACGTCGAAGAACGCGGCAAAGGGTTCGGGGTTGGCAGTGAGGACGGGGCCGCCCCCAAACACGATGGGGTCGCTGTCATCTCGTTCCGCCGCCCAGATCGGGATCTCTAAGGACTCCAGCAGGGTGAGGATATTGACGTAGTCCAGTTCCCAGGAGAGGGACAGGCCCAGCAGCTCTGGCTGGGAGGGTAAGGGCTCATGGATGTCGGTGAACAGGCGCGACACCGCCAGATCGGGGCGCTGGGCGAGGGTGGCCCACACCACCTGGTAGCCCAAGCTGGTGATGCCGACGCTGTAGGTGTTGGGAAAGGCAAAGATCACTGGCGTTGCCCCATCGTCGGGGGTGACGGGGGTGAAGAGGAGGCGTTCTTCGGCGAAGGTGGGGGCGATTGCGGTGGGCATTAGGGCCTGTACGTCTGAATGCGGTTGAATCCGGCTGAGTTATGGAACCAGAACTTGGGGGCTGGCCCCCAACCCCCCTATTGTGGGGGCCTAACTCCCCCACGCCCCCCGAAAGGGACAGTGTTTATGGGCCACGGGAATAGAGCGGATGATTGGCTAGCCCCGTTCCTTATCTACCCTAGTTCATCGTCAAGATTCAGTTTGTGATGGCGTAGCGTGGTGTCGAGGTTACGAGACCCACGGCCTCAGTTACTAGTTTGGGTCAATCTTTGTGGGGGGCAGAACCCGAACCTTGGGGACCGGTCCCCAAACCCCTGATGTGGGGGCCTAACTCCCCCACGCCCCCCGAAAGGGAAGGTGTTTATGGGCCACTGGAGTAGAGCGGATGATTCGTTAGCCCTGACCCTAGCTGCCTCGGTAGGTGCTGTAGGCCCAGGGGGAGCAGAGGAGGGGCACATGGTAGTGGCTATCAGCGTTGGCGATACCGAAGCGGATGGGGACTAGGTCGAGAAATAGGGGTTCGGGTAGGTCAGCGGTACGGGCTCGAAAGTAGGGACCGATCTCGAATCTCAGTTCATAAATGCCCACCTGCAATTCGTCCCCCAATAGCAACGGCACGTCGGTGCGACCATCGCGGTTGGTGGTGACGGTTTTGAGCAAGATGCTTTCTCCCTCGGTACTCAGAGACCATAATGCGATCGCGAGCCCAGCGGCGGGGCAACCGTTGGCGGTATCTAAGACATGGGTCGTGAGTTTGCCGGTCATGGTTGAGGGTATAGCAGCGGTCAGCCCATGGGGCCTTTCAGAATAATATTGCCGATCGCGTCCATAATCCCCGTCCCATCCGCCTGGGCCAAATCCGCGTACCACTGCTGGGTGAGGGCAGGGTCTTTGCCGTGGATCATATCGGCCCGCTTCCGGGCTTTGAGGATGATTTCAGCGGTGCGATCGCTGCGGGCGCTCTCGTAGCGCTGCAGGGCATCGGCGACGCTGATATTGGTGGTGAGTAGGGCATTGGTGATTTGCCACGCATCTTCGATCGCTTGGCAGCCCCCCTGGCCTAGGTCCGGGGTGGTGCTGTGGCCCGCATCCCCCAGCAGGGCAATGCGCCCGTTGACCAGCTTCGGTAGGGGCTCGATGTCGTGGATGGGGACGCGGTTGGTGGTGGCGGGGTCGAGCCGCTGGATCAGCTTTTGCACCGGCTCGGCCCAACCGGCAAAGTAATGGCCCAGTTCAGTGCGGGCGTCGCCAGGGGATGCGGTCTTGGCCGCCGATGCCGGTAACGGCACATCAAAGAAAAAGTAAAAGCGATCGCCCCCCACCGGCATCAACGAGGCCCGCTGGGCATCTCCGGCGTAGATCACCCAGCTATTGGCAGGGGCGATCTCCTCATCGACGGGCACCAACCCATTCCAGTTGACGTAACCGGCGTAGCGGCGCTCGGTGGGCTGGCCCAGCACGGCGTTGCGAATGAGCGAGTGGGTGCCATCGGCCCCAATCACCAGGTCACCGGTGGCCCGGTGGCCGTTCTCAAAAATGGCGGTGGCGCTATCGGCGGTTTGCTCCACGGCGACGCATTTGGCCTTGAGCTGTACTTTGTCGGCCCCGAAGGCGTTCAACAGCATGGTTTGCAGATCGGTGCGGGCGACGGGGTAGGGGCGTTGGCCCACCCGCTCGACGAGGGGATCGAGGCTAAAGTCGTTGAGCACGTCGCCGGTTTTGCTGCGGTAGCTCATCCGCTCCATCGGACCCCCGATCGCGGCGATCTGCTCCCCCAGCCCCAAACGGTTCAACACTTTGACGCCGTTGGACCAGAGGGAAATCCCGGCTCCGGCGGGGCGGAGTTCGCGGACGAGATCGTAGATTTCGACGCGGTACCCGGCTTGGGTGAGGGCGATCGCGGTGGTGAGGCCCCCCATGCCTGCGCCGACGATGATGACTTTGAGGTTATTCATGCGGTGAGAGTGGCTGCTGATTGATGCTAACGGCAAGTGACCTGGCGCGAATGTTCTCTTTCAACCATTCGGCCTGCTTGTTCGGTCGGTCATTGCCAAAATGTGAGGCTCCCATGGGCATGTCCCTTTCGGGGGGCGTAGGGGAGTTAGGCTCCCCCATTAGGGGAACCGAGTGATATCGCCTCTGCACGGGATGGGGTTGCCCCTAATTCACCCGCCTAATTCACTGGTCTGGCTGGTATTAAAAAGTTGAGCAACAGGGGTTGCGAACCCCGGCAGTAAGGGCGAGGTCAAAACGTCGTCTTCTAGCAGGGTGGCCACCCGTTGAAGCTGGGCTTCGGAGCGGCGATACACCTCTAGAGACTGCCGTTGCCAACTGGCAATCCAATATTCTTGAACCCCATGGCGAGAATAGAGCTTGAGTTTGACCTCTTTATCACGCTGCTCATTCAGCTCCCCGGCAGAGAGAATCTCAACCACAAGTTCAGGGGCAATCATCAGGTGCCCTGCATCATCAATGCCGTTGGCGAGGCGGCCTTTACTAATCCAGACAACATCGGGAATGACGGCATCCTTGGGGGTGAGGATTACGCCGGGGGTTTGAAAGGGGGTGCCGAGACCAGTCTGTCTGGACCAAGATTCCAACTCGAAGTGAATGTTGCCGCCGGTCCCTTGATGGCGAATGTGGGGAGCACGGGTCGCGTACAGTTCTCCATCAATGATTTCATGCCGCTTCCAGCCGCCATCGTCGGGCATGGCGTCTAGGTCTCGGGTTGTCCAGCGGAGGGCATTGGCGACCATGGAATTTACCGTTGGGTTATTTAAGTTTAGTCGATGGGTCTCGTTTCTCGAACCACGCGACTGACTCACGACGCAAACGCCATAATGGACGCAACCGCAAGGGTTACTGAGTTCTTCCACACCGTTATGGATACACAGACTATTGCCACCCACGCTGTAGTGCAGCAGCGGATCAAGGCGTCGCCTGAGCAAATCGAGGCGTTTTGTCGGCGCTGGAAAATCGTCGAGTTTGCACTATTTGGCTCGGTGCTAAGGGATGACTTTCGCCCTGACAGCGACATTGATGTGCTGGTTACGTTTGTTGATCAGCACGGCTGGAATCTCTTTGACTGGGTGGATATAGAAGATGAACTGAAAGCCCTGTTGGGGCGAAAGATAGATGTCGCTGATAAGGAGGGATTGATCAATCCCTATCGCCGCCATGAAATTTTGAAGACCCATCAGGTGATCTATGCCAGCCAAGAATCGTGATGTAGCGTCTCTTCTGGACATGGTGGGAGCCATTCAGAGTATTCAGGATTTCACAGCTTCGTTTTCTCTGGAGACCTATCTGGAGAATGCTTTGGTGCAAAGTGCGGTGGAGCGGCAGTTGGAAATATTAGGGGAGGCGGCGACGCGCATCTCTCCAGGGTTTCGGCAAGCTCATCCAGAACTGGACTGGCGCAGAATCATCGGTCAGCGCAACATTCTGATTCACCGGTATGACCAAATCCGGCAGGAGTTTATTTGGGCAGTGATTGCAGCGGAGTTAGTGCCTTTGCGGGCTCAGCTAGAGTCTGTTTTGGCTGTTTTACCGGGGGATGGGACCAGCCGTTAACGATGGCTGTGCGCTGAGGAGGGCTGAAAATGATGTTGTCAGATGCCTCACCCCCTGCGCCTAGCCCCCCTGGCTAAGGGCTGCTAAAACTGAGGGGACGCTTGCGATTGCCCTCGGCCCATGACCCCAGACGAACTGCTCCAACGCATTGATCAGGCCGCTGCGGAAGGTTGGACTGAGCTGGACCTGGCGGGTGAGAATCTGACGGCATTGCCGGGGGCGATCGGCAAGCTCACCCAGCTTAAAAAGCTGATTTTAGGGAAATACGACAAGCAAAAAGGCTGGTTAGGCAATCAGCTCACGGAGCTACCGCCAGAAATTGGCCAGCTCACCAACCTACAATCGCTCGACCTCAGCTTAAACCAATTCAGCACCCTGCCGGAGGCGATCACCCAACTGGTCAATCTGCAATCCCTCAACCTCTATAGCGCTGGCCACTTTGCTTAGGACACCTAGGACCGCTCTGATCCCTAGCGCAGAAGCAAAGTGGCTCGCAGTCTTGTCCTAACCGGACTGGCGACTGCTATACAACAACCAGTTGAGCACCCTGCCCGAGGCGATCGCCCAACTCACTAATCTGCAAACCCTCGACCTCGGCATCAACCAGTTGAGCACCCTGCCCGAAGCGATCGCCCAACTCACTCACCTGCAAACCCTCGACCTCCGCCGCAACCAGTTGAGCACCCTGCCCGAGGCGATCTCCCAACTCACTCACCTACAAACCCTCAGCCTCGGTGGCAACCAGTTGAGCACCCTGCCCGAGGCGATCGCCCAACTCACTCACCTGCAAACCCTCGACCTCCGCAGCAACCAGTTGAGTAATCTGCCCGAGGCGATCGCCCAACTCACTCACCTGCAAACCCTCAGCCTCGGTGGCAACCAGTTGAGCACCCTGCCCGAGGCGATCGCCCAACTCACTACCCTGCAATCCCTCGACCTCGGTGGCAACCAGTTGAGCACCCTGCCCGAGGCGATCGCCCAACTCACTCACCTGCAATCCCTCAGCCTCCACTTCAACCAGTTGAGCACCCTGCCCGAGGCGATCGCCCAACTCACTCACCTGCAATCCCTCGATCTCCGCAGCAACCAGTTGAGCACCCTGCCGGAGTGGATTGGACGATTGCCCCATCTGGCCAAATTAGATTTACGGGGCAATCCGGTGCCCATCCCCCCCGAGCTGTTGGGGCCTCAGGAAATCTGGAAAGATCCGGGAGACCTTGCAGCCATTCTCGACTACTACTTCCAAACCCTCGACCCCACCGCCACCGCCCCCCTCTACGAAGCCAAATTCATCATCGTCGGCGAAGGGGGGGCGGGCAAAACCACCCTGGCCCAAAAGCTCCTCGACCCGACCTACGCGCTGGATAAAGACGAAGACTCAACTGAAGGGATCGACGTGCTGCGCTGGGAGTTTGACCACCCCAACGGTGCCCCCTTCCGCGCCAACATCTGGGACTTTGGCGGCCAGGAGATCTACCACACCACCCACCAATTCTTTCTCACCAAACGGTCCCTCTATGTGCTGGTGGTCGATACCCGCCCCGAAAATACCGACCTCGACCATTGGCTCAACATCGTCAGTTTGCTCAGCGACAACAGCCCGGTTTTCTTGATCAAAAACGAAAAGCAAGACCGCCAGTGCCAGGTCAATGACAGAGCGTTGGGGCGCGAGTTCCCCAACCTAGAGCAGGTCTTTGCCACCAACCTGGCCGACAATCGCGGCCTAGGGGCCATTGCCGCCGCCATCCAGCAGCGCATCGTCCGCCTGCCCCATGTGGGCACGCCCCTGCCCAAGGTCTGGGTCCGCGTCCGCGCCGCCCTCGAAAACACCGCCCAGAGCTGCAACACGATCACGCTGGAAAAATACTGCGAGCTATGTCGCACCAGCCAACTCACCGACCCAGGCCGCATCGCCACCCTCAGCCGCTACCTCCATGATCTGGGCGTCATCCTCCACTTCCACGATGACCCCATCCTCAAGCGCACCGTCATCCTCAAACCCGAATGGGGCACCGACGCCGTCTACAAAGCCCTCGATACCAAAGCCGTCCTCGACAACTACGGTCGCTTCACCCGTACCCAGCTCGATACCATTTGGGACAATAGCGACACCGCCAACCTGCGGGACGAGCTGCTGCAACTGATGATGCGGTTCAAGCTCTGCTACGAGATCCCCGGTCGCCCGAAACACTACATTGCGCCACAACTGCTCGAACTCAACGCCCCCGACTACCCCTGGGACGATAGCGCCAACCTGATCCTGCGCTACCGCTACGAGTTCATGCCCAAGGGCATTCTCACCCGCCTGATCGTCGAGCTGCATGAATACATCGAAGCCCAGCAACTGGTCTGGAAAACCGGCGTCGTCTTTACCAATCGCAGCGCCCGCGCCGAAGTTATCGAGAACTATCCCAAAAGCGAACTCCATATCCGCGTCAGCGGCCATGACCAAAAGCGCTGGCTCTCTGCCCTCACCCACGAAATCGAAAAAATCCACCACTCCTTCAATTCCTCCGACAACCCCGCCGAAAATCGCCTCCGGTATAAAACGCTGATTCCCTGCAACTGCCCCACCTGCAAAGGTAGCCAAACCCCCCACAACTACGCCTACGATCGCCTGCAAAAATTTCTGGGGGACCGCCAATACCAAATTCAATGCCAGGAAAGCTACAAAATGGTTGAGGTGCGCAGCTTACTCGATGACATTTTGTACGTCACTGATCCGCTGCTGCATCCTGAGCGCGGCATCCGGGCGGGTGACAAGCCCCAGGGCTTGCCCCTGCAAGACACCTCCAGCATTCTCAATGCCGCCCAAAAGCAGCTCTATCAACCCCCACCAGCCATGGCCATCAATCTCACGACTCAAGCCCGTCTGAAATTAATCCAAAGCCTCAATGCCATGCCCCAAGGGCAATTTGAGGAAATGGTATCTGCGCTTAACCCACCCAAAGGTATTTTGCCCTCGTTAATGGGCTCCCAGGGCAGTCGGGCCAGTGAGCTGCTGAATTGGGCCGAAGGCCCCACCGGTAAAGGGCTAGAAGAAGTGCTGCAAGTGTTGGGCACCTACCTTTCCCTAACTGAGTTGGGCATTGATCTGCCTCAGAGCAATACTTCCTCAGGACAAACAAGCCCGGTAGCCGCCGCTAGTGCCACTGCTCCAGCTACCCCCAAAGCCGTCTTCATCTCCTACGCCTGGGGCGGCGACAGCGAGGCCATGGCCAACCACATTGACCAAACCTTCGCCACCACCGACATCACCCTGATCCGCGATAAACGCGATCTCGGCTTCAAAGGCCGCATCAAAGCCTTTATGGAGCAAATCGGCCAGGGCAACGCCGTCGTCGTGGTGATTAGCGACAAATACCTCAAATCCGAGAACTGCATGTTCGAGCTGGTCGAGATTGCCGCCAACGGCGACTTCTACGATCGCATCTTCCCCATCGTCCTCCCCGACGCCCAAATCTATAAACCCGTCCAACGCATCCGCTATATCAAACATTGGGAGCAAGGGTAGTCCATTAATGTAAAGGACAGAGAAAAAGCAACCTGCTTACTGTTGACAACGGCATAGCACCCATGGCGATAGAAATGACCTGCCCCACGTGTGGCTCCCACGACATCTCCAAGAACGGCATGACCCGCAGGGGCAAGCAAAACCACAAATGTCGAGACTGTGGGCGTCAGTTCGTTGAAGACCCCCAATGGCAGCCCAAAAACAAAGACACCATTGGCCTTAT
>JAQCKL010000134.1 GCA_027592485.1 Cyanobacteriota bacterium | reverse complement strand
CTCAACGGCTGGAGTTCAAGGTGCGCTCTTTTCTCTATCAACCTGACTAAACTTTTGTCAGTCAACCAGATCAATGCCTCTGTACGTCTACGTTCGATGGCAGCAGCTAAAATGCCACTAACCGCCTGTAAAAAATGAACTTGACCAGTAGAAAATAGATTTGTTTCATCCCCATGAATTGAAACTGCTCCCAGGATTTTTTCTTGCCCTGGGATGCCAATAAGCCATCCCTTTATTGCTGGTGGGGGAGTAGGAATAAGCCATTCACCGACTGCAATCGGCTCCAAAAAGCGATTGGATGAAGCCTGATTTAGGCGTTTTAGAGAGTCTTGTTTGTCAGAATCCAACGCGATTCTTAAGGCTTGTACTGGGAGGTTATCTGTTGCAAGAGTTGAAGCAATACATTGCAAAGATTGATGATCAGAAAGTAATTGCCAAATACTACAGTCATGACCCTTTAATACTTGAGATACCAAGGTTGTCGTCTGCTCAAACAGTGCTGGAAGTGATGCTGCTGTTAAGGCATAGTGACTGAGCTCGGTCAGGGCAGCTTGGCAGGTTGTCTCTGTTACGGGAGAAAGTGCTGTACGCATGATATGTAGTTGACTCAAACAGGGAGATTCACAGGAAAATATGTATTTTTTTGCACACTTCTCCGGATTTTATGGCCCTATTTAAAAGCTCAGCAACTGTACTCTCACTGAAAAACGGGCTTTTGAACCAATGGAAATTGTTGGGGCGTTGTTCTAGAAGTCTTATCCAGGGCAAACCGTAGACCAATTCTCCACCCGATCGCGGGCCTCGATAAAGCCGGTGACTTCACCGCGATAGGTGACTAGGCGAGCACGATCGAGGGAATTGGGGGGGACCAGGGTAATTAACTCATCCACCGAAGCGGCGGCACAGGCCCAGTCACCAATGGCTACGGCTTCCGCCAAAGTCGCTTGCAGGTCAATGGCCCGTTGGCGGCGGGCGGCGATTAGGCGCTCATCGGCAATGTAGGCTTCCATATTGGCGATCGCGGCCAACGCGTAGCGATCCCCAGGGCGAGCGGCTAAGGCTCGGCGAAAGTTGATTAGAGCAGTATGCCAATCACGAACTTCAGCAGCGGTGTAGCCCATCAGCATGGCTTCGGTATAGTCATAGCCCTCAATGCGGGGGGGAGTTGCCGGGCTAGAGTCCCCATTGCTACTCCCCGGATTGCTACTGGGCTGGGTGGTCGGACTGCTCGGGAAAGGAACCACAGGACTAGGCGGCACCACTGTCGTGGTCAACCCACAATACTGATTGACCGCGTCGATCAGCTCGGCTTCCTGACGGGTTAGATCATCAATTTGGGCAACGGCGATGTCTAGTTGGGCACTAGCGCTCTCGATACTGGCGCTCAGATCGGCGGCGGTTGTCGTCGTTCCTAAAACGGCGATCGCGGCTCTGGTCAAATCTAGGGCGCTGACAAACCCAGCCAGGACCGTGATGTAATCATCCCGATATCCCTCGATGACCGGATCGGTTAAGGACAAGCCACCCAGCTCTGCCGAAAACCCATTAATGTCACCGATCAATCTGCCCACAATGTCGTTGTATTGGTTCACGACGATCTCCAGATCATCCAAGGTGGTGGCCTGGGATGCTGATTGGGCAAATTGCTCTAGCTGCGAATCAAACGCTGTGAGCGCAATCAGATTTTGATTGGTGGTCGTGGCCAAGTAATCACACTCTTCGCCGAGGGAAAGGGACTGAGCCTGGGCATTCCCCGTGAATGCGAGCCCTAAACTCAGGGTCGATAAGACTGAGGCCAATGCCCCCTGCTGCAAGCGTCGAGACCACTGGGAAAAAGACATTACTGTTATAGATCTCCATTCATGGGTGCACAGGCACAACGTCCCCGTCACGATGGGGTACCTGCTAGCAGACCCATCGGTGCAGGGGGGCGGTTTTGATCGGGACCACGACGGTTCCCCCCTGCGATCGCCCTTAAGGATATCGAATCAGCCGAAGAATGCGGCACACTGGTACTGCAGATAGAACGCTGGATGGGGATCGATTGCATGGCTTTTGGACAGTGGCCCCAGGGGTTACCACCAGGGATAGTGACTTTTAGCTTGTCGGCCCTGTTCCTCGGCATGGTCCATACCAGCGCCGCCCAAGCCCAAGCCCCGACGCTGGCAGCGGAATGCGACACCCTAGCAGAGACCATTAATCAAAACCTAGTCTTTATGGCGGCGTTTGAGACCGAAATCGCGGCGTTTTCGCGCAACGCCGCCCAAGCCGAGACCTTGGCTGACATCACCGCCGCCGCCAACCAATACATCGCCGCTGTGGATGGGGTGGTGAGTAATCTGAATGGGTTGGTGGTTGAGCTCGGGGAGGTACCCCTGACAGATGCCGATTTGGCCAATTATCGGGATGCCTACGCCATTGTGGTGGCGGGCTTTGCCGATGCCTTGGGTATTGCCGGGGATGCCATGGCGATTGTGGCCGCGACGGCATCGGAAGCGGATCTGCCCAGCAATGTTGAAGCCTCCCAGGTGCACACCTACAGCGCGGTCGAACAAATTCAGGGGTTGACCAACCAAGAGGCAGCGGTGGTCTCAGCGGTGAATGCCCACTGTGGCTATAACCCTTGAGCACGACCAATCGGTTTACGTTCCGCCAGGAAGCCCGAGCCTTTCTCACCCTGGCCATTCCTCTGGCCAGTGCCCAGGTGGCCCAAGCCCTCACCGGATTTGTCGATACGGTGATGATGGGCTGGCTAGGACAGCTCCCCTTGGCGGCTGGGGGACTAGCCGCCATGGTGTTCTCGTCCTTTTTGCTGACGGGCACGAGCCTCTTAGCCAGTGTCAGTGCCCTCGCCGCTGAAGCCCATGGGGCTGGAAAGCCCCTCTACGTTGGCAAAGTTGCCCGCCAGGGGCTGTGGGTGGCCCTAGTCATGGCGCTGATATCGGTGCCGATGATGGGTCAATTGGAGGGCGGTTTACGGGCCTTGGGACAAGCTCCGGACGTGATTCCTCTGGCCCATAGTTACCTGGTGGTGGTGCGGTGGGGGTTGTTGCCCGCCCTCGGGTTCGCGGTGCTGCGGGGCACGGTCTCGGCCATCTCTAGCACCCGACCGATTATGGTGATTGTGCTGGGGGCCACGATCCTCAATGGGATCGGCAACTATATCTTGGCCTTTGGCAAATTGGGCTTCCCGGCCATGGGCTTGGCGGGGTTGGCCCTAGCCAGTGCCGTCGCCCACTGGATGATGTTTTTAGCGCTGTTGGCCTACCTGCTCTGGCCAGGGACCCAGCGATTCCAAGCCTATGACTTTTGCCACCGCTGGTATCACCTCGATCTGCAGCCCTTGCGTCGGATTCTGCACCTGGGCTGGCCCATTGGGGTAGCCACCTTCTGGGAGCATGGCCTGTTTACGGTGATGACCTTCTGGATGGGGATTTTGGGCACGGCGGTGTTGGCCGCCAACCAGATTGCCCTGCAAACGGTGGTGGTGATTTTTATGGTGCCCTTGGCCTTTTCCCAGGGGGCGACGATTCGGGTGGGTCAGTGGCTGGGGCAGCGCAACTGGCCCCAGATCAAGCAGGCGGCGGTGGTGAGTGTCGGTCTGACGACGGCGTTTATGGGGCTGGTGGCGATCGCCCTCGTGATTTACCCCCAAGCTTTGGTGGGGCTGTATTTAGATTTAGATAACCCGGCCAATGCCGAAACTATCCGTCTCAGCAGCATCCTGCTGAGGGTGGCCGGTTGTGGGCAACTCGTCGATGGTATTCAGCGGGTGATGAATGGCGTCTTGCAGGGGTTACAAGATACCCGCGTGCCCATGGTTTTGGGCATTTTTGCCTACTGGGGGGCAGGCTTTACCACGGGGTACTGGCTGGGGTTTCATACCAGCCTCGGGGGAATTGGCATTTGGATGGGGTCCTATGTGGGTTTGACCGTCGCCGCGATCGTCTTCACCTGGCGGTTTTACCAACATTTGCCGCGCGATCGCCCACAAGTTTAGGTTCTAAGTGGCGGTTTGCAAAACCCTACACCCTTGATTTGACGACAGGGATTACCCAGAACGGGCAACGGTAGTATAAAAGTTGCAGCCAATGGACTGCCCGTCCTCAGTCCGAGCGAATACCGGAATACCCGCTTTTCAAGCAACCGCTTAAGCCACAGGAACTTCTACAAGCGCTTCCGTGGGGAGTTGGTAGAGGGGAATTTCAATCACAAAACAGGTGCCTTGGCCCTGGTTGGAGTGGCACTTAAGTTGACCATGATGGCGCTCCACCACGATTTGATAACTAATGGCCATTCCCAACCCTGTGCCTTTACCCACGGTTTTAGTGGTAAAGAAAGGCTCCATCATTCGGGCTTTGACATGGTCAGGGATACCGACCCCGTTATCAGAAATCTGCACTTGCACCCGATGGGCTTCAAGATCTTGGTGATCGTCGGCAAGCATTGCGGTGGTGAGGCGGATTTTGGGTTGGGCTGCATCTGCGCCAACCTGCTCGACTTTTTCTTCGAGGGCATCAATGGCATTGGTCAAGATATTCATAAACACCTGGTTGAGCTGACCTGGATAGCATTCCACCTTAGGCAAGTCACTGTACTGACGAATCACCTCAATGGCAGGGCGATCTCCCTGGGCCTTTAATCGGCCTGTCAAAATCGTCAGGGTACTGTCTAAACCTTGGTGCAAATCAACCCGTTTCAGATCAGCACTTCCCGCGTGGGAAAAATCCCGCAGGGATTTAACAATCTCGGTAATGCGCTCTGCCCCCACTTGCATGGAGGTCAGAATCTTTGGCAAATCCTTGAGCAAATATTCCACATCCACGGCTTTGGTCTTAGCGCGGATGGCAGATGTCGGACTGGTGACCTCGTTTTGATAGCAGGCCACGAGGTCCATCAAATCGTGAGTGTACTCTGCCACGTAGCTCAGATTGCCGTAGATAAAATTAATCGGGTTATTGATTTCATGGGCCACCCCCGCCACTGACGAGCCCGCGGTACCACTGTTTTCGCTGTGAACCAATTGCAGTTGGGTTTGTTGGAGTTCCTTGAGGGCCGATTCAAGCTGGCGGGTTTTAAGATCCTGGGCCTCAGCTGCTTGCAGGGCTTCTTCTGCCTGTTTCCGTAGGGTAATGTCTCGCAAAATCAAGGTGTAGCAATCACTTTTTCGGATTTGCAGCGGTGCAACCGTCACCTCTACGGGGAAGGTGCCACCGCTACGGCGGCATCCCGTCAATTCATAGGGGGTGGCCGTTTGGCTGGCCTTGGCCAGGAATTGCTGTAAGGGATCGATCTCAGCAGGGATGGTCGGGACGGGGGCAATGCTGACCAGGGTGGTGAGGGGCGTATTGACCAGGGCCAATTCTGAATAGCCAAAAATTTTAGTGACCGCAGGATTCATCGAATAAATCCGCAAATCCCGTTGGGATACCGTGATAATCGCCTCGATCGCTTGCTCAACAATGGCATCGGTGCGCGCTAGGGCCTGTTCTAGGGCCGCTATCACTTGGTTATACCGCGCCGCAATCTGGCCCACTGGGGTAAACAGTTCCACAGGTGCCCGCACACTCAAGTCCCCCGTGCGCTCTTGGTGACGCATGGTGGTGAACAAATCCACTAAGTCACTCACAGCGCCATGTTCGGCCATATTCAGACCGATTTGCTCGTGCCTGCGGCGCACCCGCAGGGGCCAACGGCGGTTCATGTTCCACAACACCAGGTAGGTTAGCCCAAAGGCCCACGCCGCCGCAGTGGTAATACCCACCAGTTGGATACCGAATTGGGCCGGTCGGCTGAGCCCAGTCCCAATCAGCTCTAGGTTGCCAAATAAGGCCACGGCCAACGTTCCCCAGATCCCGGCACTGAGGTGTACCGGGATCGCCCCCACCGCATCATCAATGTGGCATCGCTCTAGGATGGCCTCTGCTGCCAACATCCACAGGCAGCCGATCGCGCCGATCACAATGGCAGATTTAGCATTGACCACATGGCAGTTGGCGGTAATTGCCACCAGCCCAGCCAGGGAACCGTTCATGACCGATGTCACGGGCACTTGGCGGCCCCGGCTAACGCTGATGGCGATCGGTGTGACCAATCCCGCTGATCCGGCGAGCAGGGTATTGACAATCACCCCCGGCACTTGGGCATTGAGGGCCAACACGCTGCCGCCATTAAAGCCAAACCAACCAAACCACAGCAGCATGGTGCCCAACAGTGCTAGGGGCAGGTCGTACCCCATAAATCGCGATCGCCGTTTTTTGGAAAACCGGCCAATCCGGGGACCCAAAATCAACACCGCCGCCAGGGACACCCAGCCCCCGACACTATGAACCACGGTGGATCCGGCAAAATCCACAAAGCCAAGGGCTGCTAACCACCCCAAGCTGGCCCCTACATCGAGGCCATTCCAAGCCCAATGGCCAAAGATGGGATAGATCAGACCGGAGACTAATAGGGCGATCGCTAAGTAAATATTGAACCGCATCCGCTCAGCAACCGCCCCAGACACAATGGTGACCGCCGTGCTGCAAAACATGGCCTGAAAGAGAAAAAACGCCACGGGCCACATGTCGCCTTGCCCCACCTCCGGTGCTAAGGCGGTGGTGCCAATCCAACCCAGGTGGGTTTGGCCAAACATGAGCCCAAACCCAAACAGCCAAAAGCAGAGGGTGGAGACTCCCGCATCGGAGATATTTTTGATCACCACGTTAATGGTGTTTTTGCTGCGGGTAGAACCTGCCTCTAGACAAAGAAACCCCGCCTGCATCAAGAACACGAGCCCCGCACAAACCAAAACCCAAAGAATGTCAATTAGGGATTTATCCATAGCGAGGCATTAGGGTAGTGACTGAGCACTAGCGCAGGGGTAAAGGTCTCTGATCGAGCGAGCCAGGACCACCAAACATCAACTATCTCAGTCGTCTCAGGGCGTCAAAGTTTGGGGCGCAGGGATAAGTCCATAGCAAGGCTAAGCTTCAGGTACGGCCTCTGGCTATGGTTTCTAATTACTCTGATCGGTGGAAATGCTCCGGAAATAAATATCGCTTCGCTAGCTCACTTGGCCTAGCTGGTCATACGAGTCATCCCCGATAACGGCCCATCAGTGAGGGTAGATTGCCACAGGGTTAAACCCCTTAACCGCCTGTTAAGGGCTCATCTTAGAGGGTGCGATCAGTGCCCATTGTTCAGGATGCACAGTTTTTGTGTCGCTCGTACAGAACTCATAACGCGCTTACCGATGAACGTTGCGCACAATCAGATAGCTGACGGCTAAGGCCAAGATGGCGGAGGAGAGCCCGATCAAGCTCACCCCCGAGACCTTCTCCAAATCTAGAATGATTAGCTTACGACCAACGGCGACTAAGGCCGTGGCGATGACCAATTCCACCTGCACCACATGCTGACGCATATAGGCGGTAATGTTCTCAAGGATTTCCAGGGCAATCAGGACACTCAGAAACAGTCCAAAGATTTCTGTTAGGGTCGTGTTAAAAAAACCCGCCGCATCTGGGTGCATCAAGGATTGGAAGAGCACTACGCCTAAATCCATGATGGTGACGATGACGACCACGATCATGGCTAAGGACAGCACTCTGGCGACAATGCCTTCTACCTGCCCTAGCCGCATCAAAAAAACTTCGCTGCTAAGATTGTGAGCCAACCAATGGAAGAGTCGATTGCGTTTAGGTCGTGTCATGCCTTCCCGCCTGTAATTGGAGGGTGAAAGAGGAGAACCAGCTCACCGTATCCCTCCCACCTTACGCAGTTGCCCAAAACCGTTTAAATAGGAAGGCTGTCGATTAAAGCCCTATGGTCCATTACTTTGCCACAGTAGCACGGGGGTTAGAGTCCCTTGCAGCCCAGGAAATTGAAGCCTTGGGCGGCCAAAATGTCAGCCCCGGCTTTTGTGGCGTTGACTTTACGGGCGATCGCCCTTTGCTCTATCGCGTCAACCTGTGGGCGCGGTTGCCCTTCCGGATTTTGGCCACCGTCGCCACGTTCCCTTGCGCCACCGCCGACGATCTCTACGACGGCATCCAAGCCCTGGATTGGTCAACCTACCTCACGCCAGAGCAGACCCTCGCGGTAAACGCCACCGGTAAAACGCAACGCCTCAACCACAGTCATTTCACGGCTCTACAGGTCAAAAATGCCATTGTCGATCAACAGCGGGATCGGTCAGGGTCGCGCTCTACCGTCGATCCTCAGACCCCAGATGTACAAGTGAATGTGCATCTATATCAAGGGCAAGCCACCGTCAGCCTTGATAGCTCGGGTGGCAGCCTCCATCGCCGGGGCTATCGTCCTGCTGTGGGTATGGCTCCCCTCAAGGAATCTTTGGCGGCGGCGCTGGTTTATCTGACCGAGTGGCAGCCGGATCAAGCGTTTTGTGATCCCATGTGTGGGTCGGGCACGCTCCCTTTAGAAGCCAGTTTGATTGCCCTGAACCATGCCCCTGGCTTACAGCGCGATCGCTTTGGGTTTGAAACCTGGCCCGACTTTGATCCGGTCTGCTGGCAGCAACTGCGACAAGAAGCAGAGGCCGCACAGCGCCCTGAGCTCGGGGCTCCTATTGTGGGGTGCGATCGCGATCAGGATGTGATTGAACAAGCCCGCACCAATGCTGAATGCTGCGGCATCAATACGCACCTTGAATTTTATCAACAGGACCTAAGCACTGTGGAGGCACCCGCCACCAGCGGTGTTGTCCTATGCAATCCGCCCTACGGCAAGCGTCTCGGCCAAGGGGAAGATTTGGCCGCCCTGTATAAATTGCTGGGGAATGTCCTGAAACAGCAATTTAAAGGTTGGACAGCCTACGTCCTCAGTGGCAACAAGGCATTAGCCCAATCCATTGGCCTGAAGTCCGCCCAGCGGTGGCCCATATACAACGGCACCCTCCCCTGTCAGTTAATGAAATATGAGCTTTATTGAGCCCTGATCCCCATCGGTTAGGATGGAATTTGTTTACACGACGTAACCTAACATTGACGTCATCCCGCGTTCGGCAAACTAGCCGAGGCATCGATTCAGGAGGATTATCCCGATGGGATATCAATGGCTGGCACCGCTGTTATCGGTAAGCTTTATGGTAGCTGGGGCATCCCAGGCTATGGCTTTGGGGGGGATTGCCGATGTGACTTTGCCGACGCAACGAATCATGACCCCACCATCGCCAGTGAGGTTGGCCCAGGCCAACAGCAATCTCAGCGATGCTGACCAGGCCGCCCTCGACGATCTCCTGCTCGAAGGCCAAGACCGCATTGACGCCAGGGACTATGCTGGGGCGATCTCAGCCTATGAGCAGGCCACGCGGATTGATCCTAGAAACCCCCGCCTGTATTCCGGCA
>JAQCKL010000133.1 GCA_027592485.1 Cyanobacteriota bacterium | reverse complement strand
TGAGTCTCATGACTCAATTGTCCTAAGCTATCTCCTCCACTAAGAAGTAATCGAGTTACGCCCAATCTTTCTACATATTCAACGGGATCTTTAAGAGCGTTGGGAATTAGGACAGGAATGACTTTGAATTTTGACAAGAACATCAACCAATCATGCGCTAGAGCATCACGCTGTTCTTGTATTTCACCGTAGAAAAATGGTGATAACCGTGTTGTGATACCTACGATCATAGTAGCTGGATACGCTCATTGGCGCAATCCAGTTCGATGCGGGTTGCGCGCAATGCACTCTCGAAAATAATGCTTCCGCAACCTATCGCTGCGGGTAAACCAAATTCGGCAGCGCGAATCGCCATGTGGGATGCGACACCGCCATATTCTGTGATCAATCCAGCGATTGCATGGCCTAAAATCCAGTCAAAACCAGGATCAGCTGCTCTGATGGCCACAATCTTGCCTGCTAGCTCAAGATCAGGCTGAAACTGTTCGACTAGGCAAACTGAAGCTACCACCTTCCCACGCGTTACATAGTTGGGTTTACCTTCATGCTGCTCAAATCCGTCAAAATTACTGGCATTTACAATGACATCAGGTAGACGGAGAGCTCGCGTCAACTCTTGACGCTTTCGACGATAGGCAACAATGCGGCGTAGGCGACTAGATGTCGCACCTGAGAGGCTATCGTGCGCAAAGCGCAAGATCTCATGCACTGGCACATAAGACATATCATCACGAGATAGATCAAGAAAGTTGCCAAATGCAGCAATTGCTTCAATGGCATCATTGATCGTCTTCATGAATTCGAATTTTGCACGCTCACGCCCAGCTATGGCCGTCTTTAAAAAGGTAAATAGCTGAGCTACAGTAATATCCAATTCTAAGTCACTCAAACGTCGCGCTATATCTGAGATACGAGGTGATAACATAGCTTCTACCTCTTCCCATTGCACTTCGTGATGAGGTGTTATTGGCATACCAGAAAGTAACATTCCAGGTTGATCAGCATAGGAGGGAGAAGTTATGTCATAGGAGTGGGGACGTAAATGACCATACTCAGCAATCATCTCTGAAAGACTCTTTTGACCTTCAGCATAGGCATGTAAGTCTTTGGTCAACTGTCCTGCTACGGTGGGAATAGCACGCAGGATATAGTCATACTCGGCATCACTAAACACTCCGACATCACGTAAAGAGCGAAGAAGAGACATTGCAATGAAACCGTAGCGAGCCAAAATCGCAAAGGGAACAATGCCCCACCGAGCGCAACGATCAAGCAGCATCTGCACTCTACGGGCCGATGCTGCTAAGTTCAGGCAATCTATACGACTGCACTCAGCACGAAAGACATTTAATTGCTCTACTAATCTCATCTGATCGGGAATCGGATGGATTGCACCTGAAACAATCTTCTGTGTGAGTTCTCCCAACTGCTGTTTAAAGTTTGTAATCTGAATAGATGATAAACCGGCTTCAACCATTCGGTCAGCATGATCACACCAATCGAATGCGAGGCAGGTCACAGTAATATCGAACTCGATTTTGTCTTGGAGGTAAGGCGAAGCAGCAAGCCGAGACATGCAATTCTCAACCCAGCACGCTCCAATTTTATCATCGAGATTCTTCGGCAAGAATGAATTAAGGCTGGCTCTTACATCAACGTATGGACGCCCACCAAAAGCATGTATGAGCGGTTCAGGACCTACATCGCGATAACCGATAAGAGCACGTGCCTCAGCCCACGCCCAATTGCCTACCAGTAACTGATACATTGACAAAGATAATGGTTTTGGCTCGGTTCCGATCATCTCAGCCGGGTTCCAATCTGACATATTCGCAAACAGCACGCTCGAACCGAGCAAGCTCGGATTTTCCTGGGAGCGCTCTAGGAAATGTTCGGTAGCTGCCCGTCGTATACCACCAAGATCCTTGTCGAACAGGCCACGTCGCGCCACTAACATAGTCATCGGGCGAACTTGGAACAAGTAGAGTGTGCCGCTTGAACTACACCCGAACTCAATATCCAGTGCGTCGTCGTAGGTTAACTGCCGCAATTCCGTCCCCAAAGCAATAATCTGGGCGATCTCCTTTTCCAGGTGCTTCACGGGGGTATCCCAGCTTTGGAATACTGTGCGTAGTTTGCCAGCTATACCTGATGTAACAACATCTGAACGGCCTGAGTCGCATTCAAAATTGATGACATAGTAGGGAGCCCCGCTACTAGGATCACGAGTTAACATTACTCCAGAAAATCTCAGTCCTTGAATTTGTTCTTGGACTAATATCTCATCGCGATC
Organism: Cyanobacteriota bacterium; assembly: GCA_027592485.1. Taxonomy (GTDB): domain Bacteria; phylum Cyanobacteriota; class Cyanobacteriia; order Phormidesmidales; family Phormidesmidaceae; genus PCC-6406. Next base: position 7,062 of record JAQCKL010000133.1, on the reverse strand, counting down.
ATCTATAGTGCGCCCGTCGCGCTGGTAACTAGCAATCACGCATTCGACACCGGAAATAATTGATTGATGGTCTTCGACGTCAATATCGAGCTGTGAATGAAATCTTCCAGCACCGGAATAGGAAGCAGAATCTTCTGTCGCCGTGCTGCTACGAATAACGATTAGACCTTCTGGAAAAAATCTTCTGATGTTGGATACAATTGAAGCCTGTCCATTAAACCAATCATGAACACAAAAACGCAATTGCTTTGGCACTACAGCACTTTGGACAAGCCCAGAGAGTTGCTCTAATGTTCGTGCTTTACCCTGAAAAACGAGTCTACTAAGGCGTTCACGATCTCCGATATAAGAAGCCGAACCTTCAAGATCGACAAATTTAACTTCCTTAAGAAATTGACTCAATTCGCTAAGGTTAGCTTTGGGCCTTGATTTAGCAAGTGTTGCTGCTACTTGAATAACCTCCGAAACTTGCCTTCTGGGAATGAATAAAACATTTACATCATGGTTATTCTTTGAGTCAATGAATCCAGCAATAATGTTTAGACTTTCACTTGATTGAATCGCTTCTATGCCCAGTTTTGCTAAAGCATCTGGAAGAAGCAGGGTTTCCGCTCGCACCAGAACTAAATCTTGATTGTTTGGAGTAAGCATCTCGGCCAAAGCCAGCGCTTCACCACATTCCTGCCAGCGACGAAAAAAACGAACTTTGAGATCAGGGAAGGATTCGACGATCTTTTCGAGGTGATAACCACCAATATAAGTACTATCGTAATGTCCGAATTTAGCAAAAGCACTCAAGATCCATTGCAGGCTCGGCGGCACTCCAAAATGGGATTCCATCCCACTAGGGAGACTTTGGTTGCCATCTAGGCGACGCATTCCTCGTTCTAGACCAAGGATCACCAGTGAGATTGAGTGCTTCATGAGATTGAGTGCTTCATGAGATTGAGTGCTTCATGGCGAACCGATTCATATATACTGCCAACCTGAAACCAGATTCAGTATTTAAGCAACTAATAATTCAAGGCTGACCAATCGGAGCTTACTGCTTCCTGCAACACACCTTTGCAAATGCACGCAAAGTAAACTTACCACTTGGCTCACGCAGACGCTCCAATAGCCTGATTGATAACCCTGCACGTTCAGCTAGTAAAGTCATAGAAGTTGCACTAAAAACGTGGTGATGTTCAATAAAGAATTCTTCTCGCCTAGGCCCTTCAGTAGCTGCTGATACATCTGGCAGTTCCACGTAACAGTACCCTTGCGGTTTCAGTAAACACCGGGCATGACTTAATAAAGTCACTGGATCCTCAACATGTTCTAAGACCTTATTGAAGGTGATGACATCAAATAGGCCAATTTGCTCAGGGAAGAGTGTTAGTAAATCAACCGATAGAGCTTGAATACCTACATGCTCCTGCAAATGCTTTGCGGTGCGGGGGTCTGGCTCCACACCCATTACCTGCCATCCCAAGGCTTTCATAGCAGCAGGGAAAACTCCAATACCAGCACCAACGTCTAAAAGTCGTCGCTGATCACAACTACCCGGAAGGTGGTTCTCCACAAAAGTTTGGATGTAGCTCACCCGACCTGCATTATCGGAGCGTTCTGGTGGCAGCGCTAAAATTTTGTCTAAGCGCTCTGCCATTCCTTTCATCCCGCCGTAGGTGGCATCCACGTAGTCCTTGGTGTATAGGCCCGATAAATCTAGGGTATGGTGCCCAAACCAGTGGTCACAGAGGCCGCAGCGATCATAGGCACGGCTATATACTTGCCCCCCCAAGTCAAAAGCGGTTTCCCCGGCTGGTGGGGCATCATATTCAAACGTCCGCTCCAAGTAACGCCCCTCACAAGGGCAATGCAACGTTGGTTTAACCATTCAGTCGCCCCAACGCTGCTGCTAGATTATCTAAAGCCTCGGTATGGTCTAACCAGGCAATCACCGCTAAATTCTCCTGCTGGCAATAGGCATCAAACGCGGCCTCCTGGCCCTGGCCTACCAATAAGACAAAATAGCGCCCCGTACCCCGGTTGCGAATCAAGACCCCCCGCAACCCAAACTGCTGCAAGCGCCCATTCAAACTGGGCGTGGCGTAAAATCCCCAATCTTTAGCGGCCACATCATACTCAGCCCCCGATTCAGTCACAAACGTGACCTGCTCATCCGGGTTCAGGTATACATTGCCACAGTCTTTAATTTCAAACTGAACTGAGTTCCCCACGGTGAAGCTCCTGGGGGGATCTTTGGGCTCAAACCTCATTGCCACTCCCAAGTATCAAGCAAAAAATCAGGAATTGTCCAAACTCCATCCGATCGCTGTTGCCAAATGTCAGCATTGCGAAAGGTTTCGGCGATTTCCAAGAACCGCTGGCGAGAAATTTTGGCAAACTGGCAGAACTTGTCGATGTCTTCATGGGGAGTCTGATCTCCCTTCTCTTGGATAATAGCGAGGGCGCGATCGCGAGTGATCCGCCCATTCCGAATTTCCAAAGAAAGATTGTCAAACAGGCGAGTAAAGCCAAACTTATACCACTTCATCCAGTGATGGAGGGAGATAAAGTCATCATCAATGTCAGCATAGTCATAGTAGCCAGTACGAGCCGCCCCCTGGGCAAACTCAAACCCATGGGCTGTAGCTACAGATAGACTGGTCTCCGGATCCCAGGGAAAATAGTAACCCAGAAATATAGCCCGCAATCCCTGTTGATCTAGGGCATCCTGATCAGGGCCAAAATAGGCTGTTAGCTCTCGGCGGCTAAAGCCTGCCATCAGCCAATCTTCAGCCGTTGTGCCATGGGTGACCCCATACTTCTGGAGCCAATGATGATTAAGCTTAAACCCCATTAACGCCTCATCTTGACTGCCATACTCAAAGGCGGAATTCTCCCCCCACACCACTAGGGGAATCTGCAATCGCACCGCCAAGTTGAGGGGAATATTGAACAGCGCCATGTGCATGGGAATCGCCGTTGAGCCAAAGCGCTCAAACGCTTTCACCATGAATCGCCCTTCTACCTGCGGATTGATTTGATAGTCAATATGATCAACTCCCAAGGCAATTAGGTTATCTAGATTCTGTTGGCCAATGGCCGTGCGGGCCGGGGTTTTCCAGGTAGCCGCCAACGGCGTCAAACCATACTCCAAACATTTCACCACTTGCCAGGTGCTGTCCTTGCCGCCACTGACAGGGATTAAGCAGTCATAGCCCTGGGCATTCGCTTTGGCATGGGAAACCACCTGCTTAAAGGCGAGTTCACGGGCTTTCCAGTCAATTTGAGGTTTGGTTTGATGGGTTTTACAGGCATTACAAATGCCGTCATCACCCAAAATCAGGTTGGGGCGACTATCAGGCAGCACACAGCTTTTACACCACCTCATGCTGCCCTCTCCGCGCTAAACTCTTCCAAGAAAATTTTGGCATTGAGGAAATAAAACAGGAATTTACTCTGACTATTAGGCAAGTCAGATTGGCGGATTAATTGCTCGATAGGAGCCCGATGAATATGGTCAAAGATCGGGCTGTCAGCCAGAATTTGCTCGCAGACCTGCGGATCTTTGATATTGAGATAATCAAAGATAGGGACGTTGAAACCGACTTTGCGGGGATTGTCTATCACCGCATTAGGAGCTAACCCCCGTACCACCTCCCGCAGCACGGCTTTGGCTTTAGCCTCGCGGACTAAATGTCGCGTCGGAATCGACTGGCACACCTCAAACAAACGACGATCTAGAAAGGGGGAGCGATTTTCCACCGAGAAATACATGGCATTTAGATCATCCTCGTGCAAAATCGGTGGTACCGACTCATGGAAAAGCTCGTTGTTCATGCGATTGCGGAGAACTACCGTGCTGTAGTTTTCTTCCCGAAACGGTTCCTGCCACGGCGTTTTGAGGAAGCCAGCAAAGGTATCAGCATCTAGGTAAATATGATCCCGCCGAGTCGGTTCCTTGATAAAAGCATCTGGATCTTGCAGAACAGGATTACGCACGATGGGAGCTACGACCCGCTGCCAGTTCTCGCGGGCTTGGGCCTGGGCAGCGGGATCCCCTTGCAACGCTTGGAGGTAAAAGTTTTGATGATCGAAGTAACCACTAAAGAGTTCATCGGCTCCGGTGCCGCTGACGGAAACCCGGTATCCAGCCTGGGCAACCGCCGCCATCAGTTGCCACTGGGCATAGTAGGTAATCGTACAAACAGGGGCATCGTGGTAGCGAATTAAGCGTCTTAAATTAGGCAAGAAGTCCCGATGGTCAATGGGAATCTCAGTATGTTTCAGCCCCAATTCCTGCACGGTTGTTTCCACTAGATCCCGCTCTTCATAGCGAGTATCCGTGTTCATGATCGTGAAGCCATGTACTTGGTAGTTGAGCTTACGGCTAGCGATCGCAATTAACGCATTTGAGTCCACCCCACCACTGAGGCAAAAGGCAATGGGAACATCGGCCCGTAGCCGCAGTCGCACCGAATTGATCAGGGCTGCTTGGGCCGCAGATACGGCCTCTTCAAAAGATAACGTTTCCTGGTACTGATCAAATTTAGGTTGCCAATAGGGTTGGCTTTGGCGACGGCCTGTTGGATCGAGCTTCAGCCAGGTTCCCGGCTTGAGTTCCTGAAGCCCTAGGAAGAAAGTCTGCTGTTGCTTATAGAGGGATTTATAGCCATTGACAAGATAGCGATACAGATGGTCTACATTAATCGGCAACCGTCGCCCCAGCAAAGCAAAAATAAACTTGGGCTCCGAACCAAAGTAAGTCCCAGTTTCATCTTCAAATAGGTATAGGGGCTTTTCACCAAAGCGATCGCGGCACAGCACTAAGCCCTCTTGATCTAGCCAAGCGAAGGCCCACATGCCTTCACAACTGTCCAGCTTATCTAGGTAATATCGCGCCAATAATGCTGACAGAACCTCAGTATCACTTTCAGTGACGAACGTCTCCCCAAGCTGAGCTAGATCCTGGCGTAACTCTAGATAGTTGTAAATCTCCCCATTAAAACAAAGGTACCCTCGCCCCCGCTGGAAGGGCTGATTAGCCCTGGGGTCCAGATCAATAATCCGCAAACGGGAGTGAAGCAAATAGCCCCACCGCTCCTCACTAATCCTGCGCTCGATCCAGTCTTGGCCGTCCGGTCCTCGCTGCCCCATCAGGGACAGACATGTGTCTATTTGCGTTGGTGAAAGTTGCCGGGTGCCATAGTAGCCTGCAATGCCGCACATCCTAAGCCACCTTCTCCGCAGTCAACAGTTCACCCTGGTCAACCGCCTGTTGTAAACAACGTCCCACCAAAAGATCTTCTTGCCCCGGTGGTAGCCCACCCCCAGGACGTAGCCAGTCCAAGTCCTCTGGGCTAATGCGGTGTCCTGCCTCCAGAGGAGTCCGCGCCACGATGGAGCGCCGTGCCGCTGCGGCAACGGGGCGTTCTGCTTCCTGAATTGTCTTCACGCCATTTCCCAACAATTGCTGCGTCTGCTGCACTCGCTGGACTAATGCCGCCATTTCATTAGGGTCAGCAGACAGGGCATGATCACGGAAATCAGACTGGGTTTTAGACAGGGTAAAGTGCTTCTCAATCACCTTCGCCCCCAGACACACGGCAGCAACAGCGGCTTCAATCCCCAAGGTATGGTCTGAATACCCCACTGGGCGACCTGTGGCGTGGGCCAGAGTTTGAATTGCCGCTAAATTTGCCTGTTCTACTGGCGTGGGATAGGCGGAGACGCAATGGAGAGGCACTAGCTCAGCCTGGGTTTCATGCTGTTGCCAAACGGTTTCAATGATCGAGATCGCTTGCTTGACATCATCCAGCGTACTCATGCCTGTAGATAACAGGATCGGTTTGGCCGTGGCGGCGATCGCCGCTAAGAGCGCCAAGTAATTATTGTCACCAGAGGCCACCTTAAACGCTGGCACCAAGGCATCCAGCCAGGGCACCACCTCCGGTGCAAACGGGGTTGATAGAAACTCGACCTGCACCTTAGCTGCAACGACAGCTAAATCTGCAAACTGCTCAGGACTAAAGGCAAAGCGATTGAGCTGAGCGATGCGGGTTGATTGGCTTTTTGCCACCAGTCTTTCTGGGATGATCGTCTGAAACTTGACAGCCTGCACCCCTGCCGCAGCGGCGGCATGAATCATCTCTTGGGCAAGCTGGATATCTCCCTCGTGGTTGTTGCCAATCTCAGCAATGATAAACACCGCTTTATTCAGATCGTGGCGACCAATTTTCACTGAGATACCCCGACATGAAGATGTAAAACATAGCTGGCCTGTTCCACCTGAAAGCCCAGGCTCTTATACAGGTTGAGGGCAGGGATATTAGCCACCTGAGTCCCCACCTGGATTTTCCGAAGAGACTGCAAACAATGATGGGCAGCATAGGTAATCATGGAGCGCCCCAATCCTTGACCCCGGTAATTGGGGTCAACTGCCAATAAATCAAGAATCAAGGCATTGGCCTGACTCTGCAAAAGTTGCAGAAAGCCAGCCACTTTACCTTGAACCACAGCGACTACCATCCAATCGCCCCGCTGCCCTATAAAGAAGTTTCTAGCCCAGGCCGCTTTAATCTGATTGGCGATCGCGTTGGGGATTTGAGGATCCAGATGAAAACGGCTAACGGTGAAGGATTGGGCTGCGATCGCAGTTACCTCAGCTTCATCTTCAGGCGTTGCCCATCGACAAGCTTTCAATGTCTCCTCTGACAATGAACTTATCGGGTCTATCTCAATTTGGCAACTCTGCCCCTCATCCCCCAGCCCCTTCTCCCAGAAAGGTAGAAGGAGGGTCAGATTCAAAGTCCCTCTCCTTCCTTGGGAGAGGGATTGAGGGTGAGGGCCGCAAAAGTGAGATATACCCGGACTTATCTGCTCCACAGAAAGCTGGAGATTAGTATCCACCAGTCGAAAGCCAAGCTGCTCTAAGTGATGCACCCGCTGCAATTGGTTGACCCCAACCTTGGCATCCACAAAAGCTGGCCCAGAAGGCAATTGATCAAGCAATAACGGTTCGGTATCGGCGGGTACATGATAGGCAGAACATCCCAGCAAGTTCCCCAACCAGAT
>JAQCKL010000132.1 GCA_027592485.1 Cyanobacteriota bacterium | reverse complement strand
TGCCTTGAGGCGCTCCTGACTTGCTTTGGGAACGCCTTTTTTTAGCTTGCTAGTCTAAACTCCAGTCAGGTTGAGGAAGACTGAATGAGTTAAAAAATCTCATAACGATGATTAAGAGCCAACAAAAAATCTGGAAGCCCAAAAAGTAGGGCTTCCAGAAAATTGCGATCTAAGGCCTTGCCTCAGACTTCTATGGATTCGAGGCAGGGGCTCCTCTGACCGTTAGAAGAGAAGCCCCTGCCTGTTAATCAATGTCGACAGCAACGCGCACCTGGGTGCTGTCGAGAACCGAGCAGTGCGCTATCCAACCGGCTCAAAGCTGGGGACAACAACATCGCTATTTTGCTTGGTGAGCTGGTCGTACAAGCGCTCTGTATTTGGGAAATTGGCCGCTGGCAGGGTTGGGAACCGCCGATAGGGGACCGTATCTTCTCCAAAGCAGTCACTATACTCGCGACTATTCACTAAGTCTCGGATAAATGCTCGTAACCCTTGAGTTGCTAGCATCTGGTTGTATTTTTGGATTTCCGCTTGATTCAGAGGGGCACGTCCTAAGAAATGCTTGGTCCCCAGTTCTATGACCTTCGTATTGGGATAGGGGGCATAGAATTCTTTCTGATAAAGGTCAGAATACCCCAAGGCTTCAATGAATTCCTTAAGGGTAATTTCGCCATTACCAAGCTTGCTTTCCAAAGCTGTGAACTGAGCACTCACAACATAGGGCGCAATATCCCGCTCAAAGATTTGACGGTAGGCTGCCTGGGCCACCACTTGGAGATTGGGTTTGTCCGCTAAGGAGGTTAGCTTAAAGACCTTGGTTTGCTCACGCTGACGATTAACGCCTTGGTTAATACGGAGCTGAATATCGGCCTCAGCCCGCATGTTACCGACATCACCCAACTCAACGAAGCGCGGCGTCACTTCTGGCGAAGTGGGTGCCATTCCTCGTTCAGGCAGGGTGCCCATCCTCATGCCCCGTAACGAAACCCCTGCGGGGGTGAGATAGCGCTCATAGGGAACGGTATCTTCGCCAAAGGCTTGGTCGTATTCTGGACTGCCAATAATTGCATCCACAAGGGCATAAAAGCCCTTCTTGGCACAGATATCGAAGTACTTATTCGTCTCCTGCCGTCCGTAAGTCGCCCGGCCTAATAAGCGACGGTGGATGTACTCGACAGCCTTCATGACATAGAGCGGCGACCAATACATTTTGCGGAAGGTTTCTGACTTGGCCAGGGCGCGAATGAATTCCCTGAGCGTGATATCACCGTTCTCTAATTTGATTTCAGCAACGGTTAACCGTTGACCCGAGTAAGGCTCACGACCAAAGACCTGCCGGTAGGCAGCGCTAATCACAACTTGGGTTGAACTTTCAGAGAACCGAACACTTTGCTGAGTATTGCCAGTGGCAGGGATTTGATCGAGCTTGAAGACCTTGGGCCCTAAAGAACCAGGTGCAACTCCACGGGCTCGCGGATTACTGACTTGGCTCGTAATTCCTGGTCCTCGTCGAACCAGAATCCGACGGGTGTCCTTATTAAAGAAGGCTGGGGTGTTGCTGGGATTCCGGGTCTCCTTGGGAAAGATTGCCCCAAACTGAATTTCCAGAGGATCGTTGCCAGACCCATAGGGATGCTGATCAGGCAACGGCTGTTCGTAAGCCGCAAACAAGGTAATTAGCTGAGGCACCTTACGGAAAGGTGCACTGTAATTGAAGAGATCAAATTGAGGCCCCCAATTGCGGCACTCCTGAGCTTCTTGGCCGAAACCACGCAGGTAGGGAACCGTCTCTTCCCCAAAGTAATCACCGTATTCCTTGGAATCAACCAGGGCATCAACCAGGGCTGGCAGACCACCGTCAGAAACAATGGAGAAGTATTTTTGGACTTCTTCCCGGGAACTCGGGGCACGACCGAGAATATGGCGGAACGCCAACTCTAAGGCCCGACTGTTGATGTAAGGCTCAAAGAAATTCTTGCGATATAGGGGTGACTTGCATAGACGGCGAATAAATTCCTTCATGGAAATTTCGCCATTGGTCACCTTAGATTCCAAGTCAGAGATATTGAGGGAGTAGGCCCGAGTAATATCTCGCTCAAAAACGTGCCGATAGGCTGCTTTAACAGCCGCCTTCTTCTCCAGGGGAGATAGCCCTGGTTTCATGGCGTATTTAGGCCGACGCTCTGATGCGTTGAAGTAAATTTGGGGAAGTTGGAGTCCCTGCAGGTCTCCAGATGGCCGTTGCCGCACTTTATCGGATGGTGCCGGAGCCTTGAATTCGCTCAACGCCACGTCAAAATACTGGGCAATGATGTCTTGGGCGTCTTGATCGGCTTTGAAGTAACCTAGAGCCGCCCGTCGCATGGTTTGGAGAGCGACAATAGTGGCTGCGGAAGAGCAGGCACGCTCAATAATCTCCCTGAGGCCACGAACGTTAACAGAGATGATATTGGGATCTCCGGCCACGATCGCATAGGTGATATACCGCAGGAACCAACTCATATCACGCAGAGACTTCTGCATGTTGCTGGGACCATAACGAGAAACGTTAATGGGGCGAAAACCAGCTGGGATTGGGCCAGATGGAGCCGACACACTAAAGAGGGAGCCTAATCCTGCCAAAAAACCACCGCCGTTACTGCTCTCTATGTAGGTTGCAGTACCGAGCTTCGAGGCCTCTTTCTCATTCAAGATAGTGCCACCCCGAGTCATTTCAACGACAGACTCGTCCGCAGGAGGGTGCTCCAAGTAAGCCAGGGGAGATCCCCCCACAAAGATGCGGTTGGCAGCCTGAGACACAATCAACTCAGAGTAACGGGTGAGCGCTTCTGAAATGATGAGCCGTTTCGCCCCTGAACTAAAGAAACTGGCAAGCTCGCTCAACTCACCCCGATCGATATAGCGATCTTGCTGTTCGGCTTGGGAAATGGTGGCAACCGGCAGAGTTTGATAGAGCTGGGGCTGCACCACACTACTTCCACCACTGGCTTTTAGACTCATGCTTTTCTCAACCGCTCCCTATCTTCATCACATTGTGCAATAAAGTTTCACCAGTCCACCCGCTTTCAGAAAGACTTCTCGATGGATGATCCGAACGAACCCAAATTCCTGGTGAACCAACTCAGAAACATACCAGCCCCTTACACAAGAGACACTGGCTAAACCTCAGATTAAAACGATTCAGTCAACGAACAACGCTTTGTTAAAAACTGTGTAACTTTAATGGGCCGATTTCCTGGCTTATTCCCCTAAACCGTTACGAGGACAGAAAATTCATGAACTTATGTATCGATTCTGAGCCGCCTATGTTCAAGCTCTGTGGCTTCTAGGCTCGTTTTCCCCCGTGACCGATTAAAGTGGATTCTCTGCGGATCTGTCCTGCTTATCTATATATATGACTTCCTCCCAAGCCGTTAGTGCAGCTGTAGCGCAGCTTTATAACACCTACCCGTTTCCGCCCGAACCCCTCCTGGATGAACCTCCTCCCGGATACAACTGGCGCTGGCACTGGACAGCGGCCTATGCGTTTTGTGCGGGACGTAAGCCACTCACTCAGGCAGTAAGGGTTTTGGATGCTGGGTGTGGGACAGGGGTCGGCACGGAATATATTGCCCACCTTAATCCCGAGGCACAGGTGACCGCAATCGATTTAAGCGATCGCGCCATTGAGGTTGCCCGAGAACGGTGTCAACGCTCTGGGGCAAGTAACGCCACCTTCCAACCCCTGAGCATTTACGATGTTGACCAACTCCCAGGCACCTTTGACTGGATTAACTGCGTTGGCGTTCTCCACCACCTGCCGGACCCCATCAAGGGCCTACAGAAACTAGCCAGCAAATTAGCCCCCGGTGGCATCATTCATATCTTTGTATACGCCGCCCTCGGTCGCTGGGAAATCAGCCTCATGCAAGAGGCGATCGCATTGCTACAGGGAGATCGTCGTGGTGACTATAAAGATGGTGTTCAGGTAGGCCGCCAAATTTTCGCCCATTTGCCAGAAGACAACCGACTGCGCCTTCGGGAAGAAAAGCGGTGGGCTTGGGAAAATCAACGGGATGCCAGCTTCGCTGATATGTATGTCCACCCACAGGAGATTGACTACAGCGTAGACACCCTGTTTGAGCTCATCGACTCGAGTGACCTGGATTTCCTCGGATTTTCTAACCCAACCTATTGGAATCTAGAGCGGTTAATGGGTCAGGTCCCTGACCTGATGGAACGTGCCGCCCTGCTCTCCCCCCGCCAGCGTTACCGGCTGATCGAGGTCTTAGATCCCGAAATCACCCACTATGAGTTCTTTTTGGCCAAACCTCCGTTCGATCCAGTGGATTGGTCTGACCAGGCCCTGCTCAAAGCCTCCCCCGAACGGAATCCTTGTATGCATGGGTGGCCCAGCCGCTCCATCATGGATTGCAACTACCAGCCAATGGCATTGACAGAAGCAGAATACGCTTTTGTGGAAAAGTGCGATCAACAGCCTGGAGAAACCACTGTTGCTGATTGCATGGCCCTAGCCAACCTAGATATTGAGGCGGTCAGATCGTTGCTTAGTCGCCAACTGATTATTCTGAGTTCCTAATCATCAAGGGATGGTAAAGAAGCCTCTAAAGGGCAAAATCACGACGTCACGAAGCCCCCCAAAGGACGCACCTCAAGCAAGACTAGGGCTGCCCCCCAGCCTTACGAACAACTGCCTAGGGTGCTTCAGAGGATTCGAGCCCCCAACTGAAAAGCCGAATAATTAACGTTTGTTACCGTGATATGATTGACCTCGGCTCAGGCAATGGCTCTCATTGAGACCGGAACCGAGCTAATGACGTCGGTGCTTAGTCAGGCGATTTGAGTGGAGACAATCTCTAGTAAAGAGACTACAGATGCTGAAGTTCCTTCGGCATTGACACCTCCCTCAGAGCAGTCTATGGAGGAGTATTACCGGTTTCAAAATCAGCTATTAATAGTAGCTGTAGCGATTTCGGCTACTGCTTGCCTGGGGATCTGGCTAAAGTTTTCTGCGATGACTGCCCTAAGCTATGGAATCGGCGCTTCCGCTGGTCTAACCTACTTGAGGATGTTGTCGAGAAACGTTGCCCAAATCGGCATTGAATCCAGAGACAGTTCGGGGGGACGTTTAGCGCTCGTAGCGCTAGTCTTCTTGGTCTCTCTTAAGTTAGACCAAGTTGAATTCTTGCCTGTCTTCTTTGGATTCTTAACCCATAAGTTGGCCCTTGTTGGTCATACCTTCTGGAGTGCTTTTTTGCGCGATTAAGACTGCTTCGCTTTCAGTGATGAAAGTCTAGCATCGTTTTTTTGGTTGTTTTCTACTCAAACCTTAAAACTAGATAGAGATGTTGAACTCGATTCCAGTGCTGCTATCACCCATACTCGCCGAGCTCGAAGTTGGGAAGCATCTATATTGGGAATTGGGCGGGATGAAGCTCCACGGCCAGGTTTTTATCACCACTTGGCTTGTTATGGGGGCATTGATTGTCGTCTCTCTTTTCGCAACACGGAAGGTTGAGCGTATTCCCTCTGGAATTCAGAATTTGATGGAATATGCCTTGGAGTTCATCCGTGATTTAGCCAAAAACCAAATCGGTGAGAAGGAATATCGTCCTTGGGTGCCCTATATCGGCACTTTATTTTTGTTCATTTTTGTCTCTAACTGGGGCGGTGCTTTAGTGCCGTGGAAGCTGATTCATCTTCCTGCTGGGGAGTTGGCGGCACCAACCAATGACATTAATACGACGGTTGCCTTGGCTTTATTGACTTCATTGGCATATTTCTATGCAGGATTTCGCAAGCGCGGCATTGGTTACTTTGCGAAGTACATCGAGCCGACGCCGGTCATGCTGCCGATCAATATTTTGGAAGATTTCACCAAGCCCTTGTCCCTGAGTTTCCGTTTATTTGGGAACATCCTGGCTGACGAGCTCGTGGTTGCTGTACTGGTGTTGCTGGTGCCCTTGTTTGTGCCCCTCCCGGTCATGCTGCTGGGGTTATTTACTAGTGCAATTCAAGCCCTAGTGTTTGCAACCCTATCCGCCGCCTACATCGCTGAGGCGATGGAAGGGCATGGTGCAGAAGAGCATGGATGATCTAAAAAGATCGTTCAGTTGGAAAGTTGTTGACTGATGGATACTGCTCCGTAGCTCAACTTAGGTTGAGAGGCTGTCTCGGGGAAAGCCGATTCCCATCGACTAGTCTCACTAACATGCACAGTTTTTACTTGAGGTAAAAGACCCATGGATCCGATGATTGCAAGTGCTTCTGTTATCGCTGCTGCCCTAGCAGTTGGTTTGGCTGCTATTGGCCCTGGTATTGGTCAGGGTAATGCCTCTGGTCAAGCCGTTGCTGGTATTGCTCGCCAGCCCGAAGCTGAAGGTAAGATTCGCGGCACCTTGCTCCTGACCTTGGCATTCATGGAATCCCTAACTATCTATGGTTTGGTGGTTTCTCTGGTGCTGCTATTCGCTAACCCCTTTAGCTAACTTGAGGGCAGTGGATGCTGAGGGCTCAAAGGTTATTCCCGCGTCCCCTCAGCATCCTGACTGATAATTTTGTATTTCAGATTTTTGTGAGCGCGCTTGAGCGCCGATGTAGGGCGGAGATGTGATGAACTGGACTTTCTTGTTGGCGGAAGAAGCGGGTGGCTTATTTGACTTTGACGCCACTTTGCCATTGATGGCCATTCAGTTTGTGGTTTTTGCGGCAGTCTTGAATGCAGTCTTTTATAAGCCCCTGGGTAAAGCCCTAGATGAGCGTAACGACTACGTTCTTTCAGCCGGTTCTACTGCTAAAGAGCGGCTGGCTCAAGCCGAATCCCTGGCAGCTCAGTACGAGCAAGACTTGGCGGAGACTCGCCGTCAGGCTCAGCAAATTGTCGTAGCGGCTCAAGAAGAAGCTCAGAAGCTCTCAGCTCAACAAATGGCTGAGGCTCAGCAAATGGCCCAAGCTCAGCGAGAGCAAACCCAAAAGGAGCTGGATGCTGAAAAGCAATCGGCTCTGTCAGCTCTAGAGAAACAGGTCAGTTCATTGAGTCAAGCTTTATTGGACAAGCTTTTAAGCGTTGCTGCTTAAGGGTTTAGGGGTGGGTGAGTTGCGTTCGACATTCCGTTTAATGATTTGCAGGAAGGTGCTATGACAACGCTTTGGTTTCTGGCCACAGAGAAAGGCGGATTCGGCTTTCACTTTGATCTGCTAGAAGCAAATCTAATTAACCTCTCTATCGTTATTGGCGTTCTGGTTTATTTCGGCAGCAAATTTTTAGGCAGTACCCTAGAAGGTCGTCGAAATACTATTGAAGAGGCCATTAGAGATGCAGAGCGCCGCCAGAGTGAGGCAAAAGCCGCCCTGGCCGAGCAACAACAAAAGCTAGCTTTAGCCAAAACGGAAGCCGAAGGCATTTTGAAGCAGGCTCAAGAAAATGCTCAAAAAGCTCACCAGGCTATTTTAGAGCAGGCTCAGGTAGATATTGAGCGGATGAAAGCATCGGCAGCTCAGGATCTTTCTTCTCAGCAAGATCGGGTTGTGCGAGATCTTCGACAACGCGTTGTCGATATGGCGTTGGCAGACGTGCAGGAACGCCTGCCTGAGCGGTTAACTGGTGATATCCAGCACCGTCTCATTGATAAGAGCATTGCTATGTTGGGAGGCTAGTTGTGAGTAGTAGCACGATTGCTTCAGAAATTGCTGAACCCTATGCCCAGGCATTGATGGCTTTAGCCCAGGAACAATCACTGGCGGATCGCTTCGGGCAAGATGCATCAGCCCTTTTAGAGCTGATGGCCTCTGCAGATGATTTGCAACCGTTTTTGGCTAACCCGTTGATGGGGGGAGAAACGAAGAAAGGTGTCTTGCAGCAGTTAGGGGCTGAATTCCATCCTCTGTTTGTCAGCTTTTTGAAGTTGTTGGTAGACAAGGGACGGATTGTTTTCTTGCCCGCTGTGCTGAAGACCTATCAAGCCTTACTGAGGCAGCTTAACCAATCGGTTTTGGCTGAGGTAACGGCAGCGGTTGAGCTGACAGAAGCCCAGCAAACATCGTTGCGTAATCAAGTCATGGCAATGACCAGTGCGAAACAGGTCGATTTGTCGATTACGGTTGATCCTGAGCTGTTAGGCGGCGTCATTATTCAGGTGGGGTCTCAGGTTGTTGACGCCAGTCTGAAAGGGCAGCTCCGTCGTTTAGGGGTGCAGTTGGCGGCGGCAGCGTAGTGCTGTAGCTGGTCTACACCTTGTTTTGTCTCCAAATTTGATTTCGATTTTCTGTCGTCCATTGTAGGTTCATTAGAGCGATTCCCATGGTAAGCATCAGACCTGACGAAATTAGCAGCATCATTCGGCAGCAGATTGAGCAGTATGACCAGTCGGTCCAGGTGTCCAACGTGGGCACCGTTCTTCAGGTCGGAGACGGGATTGCCCGCATCCACGGCCTAGAGAACGCGATGTCGGGTGAACTGCTTGAATTTGAGGACGGTACGGTTGGTATCGCCCTCAACCTTGAAGAGGATAATGTCGGTGCCGTATTGATGGGCGCAGGCCGCAAAATTCAGGAAGGTAGCTCGGTAACCGCTACGAGCAAGATTGCATCGATTCCCGTGGGCGATGCGATGTTAGGCCGAGTGGTCGACGCCTTGGCCCGCCCTATCGATGGTAAGGGTGAAGTCGCTGCCAGTGAGACCCGCCTGATTGAGTCTCCCGCACCTGGCATTATTCAGCGTAAGTCCGTATATGAGCCCATGCAAACTGGGATTACGGCAATTGATGCCATGATTCCGGTGGGTCGGGGGCAACGGGAGCTGATCATTGGTGACCGTCAGACCGGTAAGACGGCGATCGCCATCGACACCATTCTGAACCAGAAGGGTCAGGATGTGGTCTGTGTGTACGTGGCCATCGGCCAGAAAGCCTCTTCTGTGGCCCAGATCGTCAACGTGCTGGAAGAGCGTGGTGCGTTGGATTACACCATTGTGGTCACCGCTAATGCAAATGACCCGGCTCCGCTCCAGTACCTGGCACCTTATACCGGTGCGGCCTTGGCCGAGTACTTCATGTATAAGGGCAAGCACACCCTGGTGATCTACGATGACTTGTCTAAGCAAGCTCAAGCGTATCGCCAAATGTCCCTGCTGCTGCGTCGTCCGCCCGGACGGGAAGCCTATCCTGGGGATGTGTTCTATCTCCACTCTCGCCTGTTGGAGCGGGCGGCCAAGCTGAGCCCTGAGATGGGTGAAGGTAGTATGACCGCACTACCCATTATCGAAACCCAAGCGGGTGACGTTTCGGCCTACATTCCCACCAACGTTATTTCCATTACCGACGGGCAAATTTTCTTGGAATCAAACCTGTTTAACTCGGGTGTACGTCCTGCCAT
>JAQCKL010000131.1 GCA_027592485.1 Cyanobacteriota bacterium | reverse complement strand
ACTTGTCGCAACTTATACCCTGAGAGCTTTTATTACTTCAAGACCGACTTTTCAAACATCCTCTTAGAGCCGGACGGGCGCGATATTTATACCCTGCCCGGTGAAACTCGCCTGGATATCAATGGTGATGGCACGGTTGATAATGCCTGGTACTTCACCTCAGACCTCAATAATGACGGTACTGTGGGCACCGATGAGGTAATCGCTTATTCGATTTTGATGGATGACAGCGCAGATGTAGATGGCAATGGTACTGATGATGTCGATCTCAATGACGGTGTTAGTCCTGGCAAAGCCGCAGCTTTGGTCACCCGCAATGGCCCGATCAGCACCTCAGAGGTGACTGGTGACTGTGCGGGGGCGGGTGATACCGGTCAGCGCAGTGCCGAAGGTTGGCAAGTCGTGAATGGCACCACCCTTGAGAAAAACTTTCAGGTGAATGCCTTTGTCGCCAATCTGAATGATGTCAGCCGGGTCGCGAGCACCCTAGAGTTTCAGCAGGTCCGTTCTGCTGCCCGCAGTAATAAATGGGGTGCTTGGTTTCGCTATGACCTGAACGTTTATCCGGGGCCAAAATTCAACTGGAATGGGGCCATGCATACCCAGGGCAGCTTCGTTTCCAGAGGCGACTTTAGAGCTTATATGATTAGCTCTAAAAGCTCTTGCCTATACGATCAGTCTGCTTCTGAAATCACCCTAGGGGCCGAAAACGCCAGCAATGGCTTTAAAGGTCAATTGGTGCTAGGCAACCCAGGGGGCGTTGCCACATCAGGGGGTGGGCCAAAAATTCACGTTGAGCAAGCCAATGGCAACATCATTGCCAGGGATTTAGATTACGACAAAGACTCCATTGCCTCTGGCACGACCACGGCTGATATCTGGCAGGATCCGGTTGAAGTTTATTTGAATGATGTCAGCACCCATGCCGGTGGCGGTTGGACTACCGCTGGCATCAACGGCGATTTTGCCGGTCGCGTGCGCAACATTGGCCCTGCCGAACTTCGCATTAATTTGGATGATGTCTTCAGAGCTGATAATCGCTGGGGACCTAAAAAAGTTTATGACTCTACGGATGCCGTGACGGGGCAAATCCCCGACGGCACGAATATTGGTACCGATATTGGCGCGATCTCTAAGCTGACCAATACCAGCGGTGGCCTCGATGGCTATTGGGAGCGTCAAGCCATTAACGGTGGCACCCGCATTATGGTGGGCGAACGGTTGGAGCTCGGGGATGTTAGCGGCTGGAACTACGACCCCCGCACGAATAACGTCAACGTCACGCCTGGTGACCCGCTCTATCCCCCTAACGAGATCGCCGCTAACAATCAGACTCCTGGTGGCAAGTTTGGCTATGGTGAGCAAAAGCAGCGCAAAGCCTTGCGAGATAACCTAGCCGCTGTGCAAGGCATGGTGGTTTACCGCTGGGATCTCGGCAGTGGTACCACCCCCCAAGCCTGCATTGCCGTGACGTCCCATCCCGGTACGCTGCAATCGCAAATCAACAGCCGTACCTTCCGTCAGCTGAGGAACGACAACACCAAAGTCATGACCGATTTCCTCACCGGAAACGGCACCAATGGCTGGGAGTTTGATGCAGTGGATCCTAGCAATGGCAACGTTAGCGACGCGCTAACAAATTTAGCTAAGTTTGCGGGTGACCCCGATGGTGGTGCCCCATCTTTTGAACCCGTGCAGAATACCTTTGTGCACCCCTATCCCTATATGTCGATGTGGGGCGATTACTCTACACTTCGACGCATTCAAGTCGAGGGGGATGGCAACGGTAGCCCTGCGGATGATACATATCAAGAAACGGCGGCTTGTACCCTTGGTTTACTGGCTTACAACTTATCCAGCGTCAAGGCTGAATATGGCAACGTAACGGCAGCAGATTGGAAAGCCCTCGCCGCTCAATTAATTTCGGCCTACACCGCTGACAACGCCCTTGCCACTCAGGGCTACGCAAATTGGAGAGCAGCAGCAGCAGTCACCAATGAGCAATTGGTTGACATTGGTGGTCGTTATTGGGCAGTTGAGCACGATCGCGCCTATGGCTTTATCACCGGATTGGGCCTGCCTGCTTCCAGTGCAGGTGATACGTTCGCGAGCGGAGCCGGTACTTATGACCCAACTGCCGGGACTTTTACGGTGACCACAGCAGGGACAACATTCACTGATCCTACCTACAACGTCACCTGCGACCCCCATATTTTCGCCAACGCTAGATACGGTGCCAGTAACAATCTGGATGAAGCCCTAGCCTTGGCGCTAGCCATCTGTCCTAAGCAGGCTTACTATCCGTCTTTGTACTATCTTTTCCCGGTAGTCGATCACGATCAAGGCGGTGGCGAAGCGATCACGATTCCAGCCGGCACCTACGGCGGCGTCAGTACGGCTCAATTAGCCCTGACGGCAGTCGAAGCCACGCAACCCACCACCGAGCCTTACATTGCCCAGACCGTTACCGCATATAGCCAGAATAATAGCTTCGCTGCTGTTGACTATGCCGCCACCGGTTTGGTCGCTACCCCAAAAGCCGCCACTGGCTCTGGCTGGACTTTAGGGACGGGCGCTGCCAGCGCGAATGATGCCTTTTCGACCAGCTGGGGCGCTGATGGTAGTGATGCCAATTTGCCCGACAACGATCCGTTCCGAGTCGTCGTTACAGACGCTGCTGGTGCAAATCCCAGTGCCTTTACGGTGCGGGCCATTGACAAAGGGCTTTACGACGGTCGTGAGAATATGGTTACCCGCATGCTCGATCTAGACGTGGGTGCCCTCGCCATCAATGGCAGTAATAACTGGATTTACGGTAAGGATGGGGTTGGTGTTGAGCATAACGGCTTGGTCTACGCCTACCGCGAAGATGCCGTCCGAGAAGACGAAATCGTTCGTCCTGTCAGCGGTACGCCTGCCGGTTGCAATACCTATAACAAGCTCAAGGCTTACGACTCCGCTACCCCTGGGTGTTACATGCAATACAACCCTACCGGTACGCCAGCACTGGCTAATGCCTTAAATATTACTGACCCGCCCTTGGCCAGTAGCAACATCAGTCTGAAGCCCATTGACTATACCCCTGACCCTGATCGCCGCCCCTATGGCTTCCGACTACGCAACGGTTCCAACCTGAATCGAGCCTCAGATGAGCAATCGGGCATTAGCTTCATTACCGATAACGTGGTCATGGTTCAAGGCGATTTCAACCTCCATACCGATGGAAGCGTCTTCCAGGAAGAGTTTGACGATACTAAGATCTTTGACCTGGATCCGAACACGACATCTGATGCGGCTTTCCAAACTGCGTTTTACGGTCGCACCAGCCTCAACCTAAGTATATTTGCCAACTCAAACGAAGACGCTTGGCGGCCAGCGGAAATTTTGGGTGATGCCGTTTATATCGTTTCTGCCGGGTTCAAAGATGGTTTTGTAGAAGCGGCCTACGTCAGAAACCCCGAGGGCACTACGGGCGATCCGTTTGAGTACAGCACCACTGATTTAACGGGTCTGGTGTCTTACCAAAACCGCAATCCTTTTGGCAATACCAATTCTGGTCAAAAAGATCTAGTTGATAGGACTGGAATTTTGCGAGAAGGCCGTGGCGGTTTAACCGCGCCAGTTTACTTTGACCGTAATGGCGCAATTTATAACGCCACAGGCAATCCCTTAGTTCAGGATGATAGGAACACCACTGCGAACAATTACTACTGGGGTTTCGGTGGTCTTGAGTTAGGGAGTCATGCCAACCTAGCGAATCTCCGCAGAGATTCACTGGCTGCCGCATCTGGGGAAACGACCGTCAATTCCCTGATTATTAGTGGTATTACCGCTCCTAGGACTGCTCAGGGTTATGGTGGGCTGCACAACTTCCCCCGAATGCTTGAACATTGGGACGGCACTAATCTGAGGATTGCTGGTGGTTTCTTCCAACTGTTCTTTAGCAACAGTGCCACGGCACCTTACGACCAAGACAGTTGGGAGTCTACAGATGCTCAAGCACCGGTGTTTATGATCAACTACTACACCGCCCCTAACCGGATTTGGGGTTATGACGTGGCACTGCAGTATTCACCCCAATCGCCGATCGCCTCTCGATTCACCTCGGTAGGGGATCCCCGCAGTGAGTTCTATCGAGAACTGCCGGTCGATGACCCCTACATCAAGATGCTGCGCTGTGCTGAATACACCCCCGGCGTCCAAATTGATCCCAAAGCAAGTTGCTCATAGGTTTACCGGGAGACACCCTAGCGATGACATCTCTACTCCGCAGACAACCGACGCACCGAGCTAGTTCAATGGCTAAGCCCAATCAGACCCATACTTCAGGCTTGACGCTAATTGAATGTTTAGTGGCAATCATCGTGATTGCCATTAGCGTCGCTGCGGTGGCTCCTGCGCTGGTGTTGACCGTTGCGACTCGGGTGCAAAGCCAACAGTCTGAGCAGGCCCTTAATTTGGCCCAAACGGAGATCGACCAGGTGCGCCTAGTGGTCGAGCGCGGGGAGAGCGGTTATGTCGCTTCAACCCCAATTTCCACCGCAGCCTATGCAGATATTCGGACTGTCCCCGCCCCCACGACTTTTGTCGCTTCAACAACGGCGGTTGAGCAGGCAGCACTGGTGGATCTGAATGGTGATGGCAGTAACGATTTCGCCATTCAGACCTTTCGCAATCCAGGCTACACCCCTTCCGGTTCCACGGACCCCATTGCCTTTGATATGGGGGTGAGGGTGTATTCAATCCAGTCAGAGGAAAACTTAGGGAGCTTAGAGACTGACCAAGCCAGCATTGGCCTGACCAGCGGCACCGGTCAACGGCGCAACAAGCCCTTGGTCGTCCTTTATACCACCGTTGTTCGGGGCGAAGCGGATGAATCCCTCTGCGGCTATGTGAGGTTCCTCAACCCGACGGCTTCGACATCCTTGAGCTGCAGTTAGCCCATTAAACGTTATCTGACTATGAAAACCCCTTCAACTCGATATTCCTTAGGTCGATTCCTGCTCAAGGCCCAGAAGTTGCAGCGGAGTGGTTTTACGCTGTTAGAGCTTTTGGTGACGCTGATCATTGGCAGCATCGTGGTTGTGGGCTTGCTGCACCTTGTGCTTGAGATGCTCCAAATTGAGCGCCGAGAAACCGCTGTCGATAACACCCAGCGCGATATGCAGCGGGCATTAGACTACATGGCGTCTGACTTGCGGGAAGCAGTGTATGTGTATGATGACCCAGTGAATGCGACGGCGGTAACCGGACTAGATGATTTGCCGGGTAATGCCAGTACTACGGTTTTAGCGTTTTGGCGACCTGACCCCATCGATGATGCCGATATCCCTAGTTCCTGTAGCACCACGTTCACCGGGGATAAGGTCCAAGAGTGCAATGTCTTGCAGGTGCGGAAAGCCGCTTACACCTTAGTGGTCTATCAGCTCTTGACCTATGACGGTACGACCTCTTGGGAGGGCCAGTCACGCATCGTGCGCTACGAGTTGCCCAAATATCAAACCGTCTCTACCCTGACCCAACGCCCTGGGTACAAGGAACCGATCGATCCCGATCCCTCCGATGCAGATGTGATCAACTTTCCCACCTGGGCACCGACGGCTACACCGACGGACGGCAACGCCGCAGTACTCGTTGACTTTGTGGATAGCCCCACTGGTTTGGTCGATGATCCCAGCATCCTGAGCTGTCCGACCGGCATGCAGCGCAGTCCTAACCCCGCTGCCGTTGCCTCCACGACTTGGACCAGCTTTTTTGCCTGCGTCCGCGACCCGAATGTGGGCGGGGTATCGACTAACCAGGATGTGGAAATCTTTCTGCGGGGTAACTTCGAGCCCGGTGATGGGGGTGGCTTAATCCGAGCCATTAGTGAGGCGAGTGGTTTGCCGACCCTCCGCGCTGGCATCCTGGTGCGTGGTGTGATTGATAAAGATCCGGACTAACTGCCTTAGTCCACTCAACTGGCCCTATGAGGTGTCCTTCCCGCTATGAAACGTCTACGCTCTGCTCATAATGCTGCCACGGCAGGCTTCACCCTCCTGGAAGTTTTGGTCGTGATGATCATCGCGGGTGTTTTGGCGGGTATTGCTGCCCCCGACTGGTTTACCTATCTCAATAACCGCCGGGTGACCACCGTCCGTGATGAGGTCAGACAGGTTTTAGAGGAAGCTCAAAATCGTGCCCGTTCTGAGCGGCAGAGCCAGACCGTTACGGTGAATGTCAGTGACCCGTTGCCCACCTTGAGCATTAGCAGTACCGCCAGCACTGCCAGTGCCGGGGACCAGCGCGTTTTGGGTGGTGATGGCATTCGGGAAAACATGGTCGCCCTCTCTACGCCCGGATCGACTACCCTCACCTTTGATTACCAGGGGCTAGTCGATGACAGCACGGCTTTACCCTTCATTATTGAGGTTGCGCCCGGTAATGTCGGTGGCAAAAAGCGCTGCGTCATTGTTGCCACTATTCTCGGCAGTATCACTACCCGCGAAGACAACGAATGTGACACGTTTACCCCCTAAGCGGATGAGGCCCCGATGTTGGCCCTGCTGTGCCACAGGCCAGCCGTTGGCTGCGATCGCCCTGGGGCTTGTCCTAGGGGGCAATGCCGGTACTGTACTGCCGGTCTATGCCATTGAGGATCATGATCAGGCCGCAGAGCGGTGCCTAGGGGCTTGGGCCGCCGAGTCAGATGCGGCGTTGCCCGATTGTTTGGCTACGATTGATGCGCTGATCCAGGCCGGATTAGAGGACAGTGCTGGGGCTCCTGGTCCAGGCGGATTGCCAGCTGGGATCACCCCCCTTCAGCAAGCGTTGATATTGGCAAGACTGACAGCCAATCCAACCGCAGAGATTCGAGTTCTGCATAGCTTAGGGCAGGTTTATGAGCAGGTGGGGCGACATTCGCAAGCCCTAGGCCATTACGAAGCCGCCTTGACCCTAGCAAGAACAATGGATGACCCGCTCCTGACGGCCACCTCGCTGGTGGACTTGGGTCGGGTTTATGGCAATTTGGGCAACACCGCCGCCGCGCTGGCGGCTCTGCAAGGGGCTCAGACTTACTTTGAGCAGGGCAATGACCGCTTGGGGGTGGCCCATAGCTGGCTGGAACTGGGGCACACCTTTTTTGCAGCGCGACAATTCCCAGCGGCCCAGACCCAGTATGAAGCGGCCTTAGGGCAGTACCGCGATTTGGGGGATCGCCATGGCGAAGCCCAGGCCCTACAGGCTTTGGGGATCGTATCTCAACGGCAAGAGCATCTCGATGCGGCCCTAGACTACCAGCAAGCGGCCCTGGTGCTGTACGAAACGTTGGCGGATCCGGCGGGGATTCAGACCACCCTGACCCACATCGGTGGGGTCTATCATTTGCAGCGGCGCTATGGTGAGGCGATCGCCACCTATGAACAGGCCCTGGCCATCAGTCTGGAGCGCAATCAACTGGCCGATGAGGCGACGCTTTGGCAAAACTTAGGGCTCAGTTACACGCGCTTGGGGGATGGTGGCGCGGCGATTTCAGCCTTCCATCAGGCTGCCACCCTCTATGAGGTGCTGGGATATCGCGGCCTGCAAGGGGAAAGTCTCAGCAATATTGCCCAGCTCTTGGCTGAACAGGGCCAGACGGAATTGGCGATCGCCCTCTACAAGGAAGCGATCGCGGTCTTGGAAACGGTCCGTCAAGATTTGCGAGTGCTGCCCCTGGCGTTGCAACAGGTTTTTCCCCAAACCTTTGCGGGGACCTACCGGGCCTTGGCTGACTTGCTTTTGAGTCAAGATCGCGTGATTGAGGCCCAGCAGGTATTAGAGCTGTTGCGGGTGCAAGAAATTGACGATTATCTCAACGATGTCCCCAGGGCCGCAGCCGCCCCCTTAGGGGCCAGTCCCTTGCCCTCTGAGGCTGGTCTGGTCGATCTCTACAACCAGACCGTGGCCCAAGGGCGAGAGCTGGCCCAGTTGCGGCAAATTCCCCGCCGCGATCGTACCGAGGTTCAACAGCAGCGCATCGCTGCCTTGGTTACCACCCAACAATCTCAGCGGGCCAACTTCAATGACTTTATTGGCAGTGCCGATGTCCAAGCGTTAGTCCAAACCCTGGATGCCAACAGTCAGGGACAAAACCTGGATTTGCGGGATCTGTCAGCATTGCAGGACAACCTGCGCCAGCTCGACCATGCGGTGTTGCTATATCCGCTGATTTTGGAAGATCGCCTAGAGCTGGTGCTGGTCACCGCCGATGCCCCGCCAGTGCATTACCCGGTGCCGGTCACTGCCAACGAACTACAGCAAACCATTGCCCGTTTGGGCGTTGCCCTCACCAGCCCCACGGGGGATGTGGAGCCGCCTGCCCGCCAACTCTATGACTGGCTCATTCGCCCCTTGGAGTCGGCCTTAGCCCAGGCCGATGCTGAGACGGTGCTCTATGCCCCCGATGGCCAACTGCGGTATGTGCCGTTGGCGGCCTTGTATGACGGCAACCAATGGCTCGTGGAAAACTACCGCATTACCAATCTGACGGCGGCAAGTCTGACCGATTTTGACGCGCCCCCGGCCACCGGTTATAGCTTGTTGGCGGCGGCCTTTAGCGCAGGGCAATATCAGGTGACGGTGGGCACTCGGCAAGTGAGCTTGGCCGGTTTACCCTTTGCTGGGGTTGAGGTGGACACGTTGGCAGCGGTTTTTGCGGATTCCACGGTGCTACTTAACCAAGCCTTCGACCCCGCCACCACCATTCCCCAACTGGATGATTACAGCCTGGTGCATCTGGCCACCCATGCGGAATTTTTGCCGGGGGATCCAGAGGCGTCGTTCATTTTGTTTGGCAATGGCGATCGCGTCACCCTGCGGGATGTGGCCACCTGGAGCCTGCGTAATGTGGAGCTCATCGTGCTAAGTGCCTGCCAGACTGGGGTGGGAGGCACCCTCGGGAATGGGGAGGAAATCCTTGGGTTTGGCTATCAACTGCAGCGGGCCGGAGCCCATAGCGCGATCGCATCTCTCTGGTCTGTGGATGATGGCGGTACCCAAGCCCTGATGACGGCGTTTTATCAGACCCTGAGCCAGGGGACTTCGAAGGCGGAGGCCTTACGGCAAGCCCAGTTGGCCCTGATCAATGACAATCAGGCCATCCTCAGCCAAACCCAGCGCAGCATTGGGGTGGTGCCGGTAGAGGGGACGGGCCGTAATGCCCAGATTCCCAGCTCCTTTAGCCATCCCTACTATTGGGCTCCGTTTATTTTGATTGGCAATGGCCTTTAACAAGCGCGGTTGCTGGTACTCGACGGCGGCAGTTACTTAACCCTTCCGGGTTCTAGCCCCTGGGCTCCTGCTGTCCCCCTGCTGTTCGCAATTGCGTTGGCACTTATAGCCGTCGCCACTTAGGTTAAGACGTTACCACCTTGAGAA
>JAQCKL010000130.1 GCA_027592485.1 Cyanobacteriota bacterium | reverse complement strand
ACACCGAATAACTTTTCAAACATCCTCTTAGGTCTCTTCTTCCTCAGCCGGAACCAGGTGTTCTGACAATTGAGCCTGGAGTAGTTCGCTGAGCTGATGCAGCAGCGGCGCATCCTCACGCACCGCCACAATTTCCTGTAGGGTTTTCACCAGGCACCAATCAACCGCCGCCCCATCGCGAATGGTTTTGCTGGCCGCGTAGTAGGCCACTAGCGGTGGGGTGTCCATCTCATCGGTTTCGCCAGTTTGCACCTGGTTATGGTCCCGGTGCCAGGACAGCACCCGCCCCCGTAGGGTGATTTGAAACCAGGTGATGGTGCCATCATGCGTCTCGATAATGATGTCGAAGTAGGGTTCGCCGCCCTGAAACCACATGCGATCGCCCTGCGCCACCGCTGCCCCCCCTTTCATCAGGGTGGGGTCAATGAAGCAGAGGGAATTGCCGAGGGTGGTGATGGTGGCGGAGTCGAGGTTCATAGGGGGATGCGATGGCTGCTCCTTACTCTCTCGCTTCCCCAGCTTTAAATCCGGATCGTTGATCCCCAGAACCTCAACCTATGGGGATCACAGGGAACGTTAAGTAACTTTGCAACAATGTCATCAGATATTCACCCAACCACCCGCCTAATGTAAAAACTATCTGATCGTACCGGGCGGTTATGGCTTTAAGGAGATAGCTTCGGTAGCACGGACAAAAACACTTGGGTCAGGCTTCTCCATTCAAATTGAACATTTAATTTTGGTAAGTAGGACGAATAAATCTATGACAGTCGCGATCGCGCCAGCAGCGAATTCTAATTCCCCCGCTTCAGAAGTGATGATCCTCGGTATTCCTAAAGAAATTTATCCAGGGGAACGCCGGGTTGCGGCCACGCCGAGTTCCGCCCAAAAGTTGCAAAAATTGGGCTTTCAAGTGCGGGTCGAGACGGGGGCGGGCCTGGCAGCCAGCTTCCCCGATGAGGCCTATCGCGCCGTGGGCTGTGAGATTGTCGATAGCCCGGTGGCGCTTTGGGCTGAATCCACCGTGGTCTTGAAGGTGCGGGCACCCCAGCACCATCCCGAGGTCAATCAGGATGAAGTGGATTTGCTGCGCCCCGGTGGTACCCTGATCAGCTTTATTTGGCCCGCCCAAAATAGCGAATTGCTGGAACGGTTGGCCCAGAAACAGGCTACCGTCATCGCCATGGATAGCGTGCCTCGGATCACCCGAGCCCAAAAAATGGACGCCCTCAGCTCCATGGCCAACCTGGCGGGCTATCGCGCCGTAATCGAAGCGGCCCAGCACTTTGGGCGCATCTTTACCGGCCAGATCACCGCCGCCGGAAAAATGCCCCCCTGCAAAGTCCTGGTGATTGGGGCTGGGGTGGCGGGTCTCGCCGCCATTGGCACCGCCCGTGGCCTCGGGGCCGTGGTGCGCGCCTTTGATACCCGTCCGGCGGTCAAAGAGCAGGTCCAGAGCATGGGGGCCGAGTTTTTGGAACTGGTGTTTGAAGAGGATGGCAGTGGCGAAGGGGGCTACGCCAAGGTGATGAGCCCCGCGTTTATCGCCGCTGAGATGGCCCTGTTTGCCCAGCAGGCCACAGAGGTGGACATCATCATCACCACGGCGCTGATTCCCGGTAAGACCGCCCCTCGCTTGGTCACCGAGGAAATGGTCAATGCCATGAAACCGGGTTCGGTGATTGTCGATATGGCCGCTGAGCAGGGGGGAAACTGCGAACTGACCCGCCCTGGCGAAGTCTATGACCACAACGGCGTCAAAATTGTGGGGCTGACGGATCTGGCTAGCCGCATGGCCAACCAGGCCAGTCAGCTCTATGGCAACAACCTGGTCCACTTGCTCAGTGACCTGGGGGGAGCCGACAACTACACCCTGGATATGGAAGACACGGTGGTGCGCCAGAGCACGGTAGTCTTAGCGGGAGAAGTGACTTGGCCCGCCCCGCCCTTAGAACGACCGGTCCCGCCTCAGGCAGTCGCCCCAGAGACCCAAATGGCCCAGGACGCTTCTCAAACGAAGAAAACAGGCGTCATCCAGCAATTGCTGTGGCCGGTGCTGATTGGGGCCGCTTTGGTGGGCGTAGGTCTGGTGGCTCCCGAATCGTTTATCTCCCACTTCACGGTGTTTGTGCTGGCGATCTTCCTTGGCTGGAAGGTGATTTGGGATGTGACCCCCGCCCTGCATACCCCCCTGATGAGTGTGACCAATGCCATCAGCGGCATCATCATCATCGGCGGCATGTTGCAAGTGTCGGGACCGCTGACTTCGACAGTGACGATTTTGGGGGCGATCGCCATCTTCGTGAGCACCCTGAATATTTCTGGCGGGTTCTTTGTCACCCAACGCATGTTGAATATGTTTCGTAAATAGGCTGTCTTTTGAACCAAAACCCTGCATCCTACATCCAGCCTCTGAACCCAGCACGAAGGATTTTTTATGTCTAATGATCTGTTGACGGTGGCCTATATTGCCGCCAGCATTCTCTTCATTCTCAGCTTAGGGGGACTCTCCAACCCCGAAACCGCTAAACGGGGCAACCTCTACGGCGTTGCCGGGATGGTGGTGGCCCTGGGGGCGACCGCCATCAGCACCCAAGTCACCGGCTATGGGGTGTTGTTTGTGTCGATGGTGCCCGCCATTTGGATTGGCGGCCTGATCGCCACCCGCGCCGCCATGACCGCCCTGCCCCAACTGGTGGGGTTGCTGAATGGCTTCGGGGGCCTCGCCGCCGTGCTGGTGGGCTATGCCAGCTATTTGAATCCCGATGCCTCCCTAGCGGGCATCGACCTCACCATCCATAAAGTGGAAGTGTTTGTGGGGGTGTTTATTGGTGCCGTCACCTTTATTGGCTCCCTGATTGCCTGTGGCAAACTCCAGGGCTGGGTCTCTAGCAAAGCCGTACTGCTGCCCGCCCGCCATCTGGTCAATATCGCCTTGTTAGGCACCGTGATTGGGTTGGGCTACACCTACATGACCCTGCAAGACACGGCGGGTTTACTGCCCCTGGGGATCATGACGGCGATCGCCTCCCTCCTGGGCGTCACCCTGGTGCTGGCGATCGGCGGGGCCGACATGCCCGTGGTGATTTCCATCCTCAACAGCTATTCCGGTTGGGGGGCAGCGGCGGCGGGGTTCATGCTCAATAACGACCTGTTGATCATCACCGGGGCCTTGGTGGGCAGCAGCGGCCTGATCCTCAGCTACATCATGTGCCAGGCCATGAACCGCTCCTTTGCCAACGTCTTGCTCGGCGGGTTTGGCAACACCAACTACCAGGGCAGTGCCACCGTCGAGGGGGAAGCCACGGCGACCTCTGTGGAAGAAACGGTCGAGCTGCTGAATGCCGCCAGCAGCGTCATCATCGTGCCCGGTTACGGTATGGCGGTGGCCCAGGCCCAGCACGCCGTGGCCGAAATCACCAAGACCCTGCGCGATCGCGGCACCCAAGTCCGCTTCGGCATCCACCCCGTGGCCGGACGATTGCCCGGTCACATGAACGTACTGCTGGCCGAAGCCAATGTGCCCTACGACATCGTCCTAGAGATGGACGAAATCAATGATGACTTCGCCGCTACCGATGTGGTGCTGGTGATCGGGGCCAACGACACGGTCAACCCCAGCGCCTTGGAAGATCCCCATAGCCCCATGGCTGGGATGCCGGTGCTGGAAGTGTGGCATTCACAAACGGTGGTCGTCCTGAAACGCAGTCTCTCGGCGGGCTATGCCGGTGTGGCCAATCCCTTGTTCTACAAGGACAATACCCAGATGCTGTATGGGGATGCCCGCACCAATGTGAGCGCGGTGCTCAGCCAACTCACCAGCACCCAAGCTGGAGTTCCAGCCTTGGCCTCCGCAGGGCGATAACGGCTGAGGCCCTTGGATTAACTCAGATTCTTTGGGGGGATAGCAAACCTGCTATCCCCCTATTTTTTATCCTTTCCCCTGGCAACCCATGAGTACACCCATGGCCCTGGGAACCATCGACGACCTGCTATGGCGCTAGCCACTTTTGCTCGTTGCGCTATAGCTTGGGAGAGGGTGTAAGAATAATCGAGGGTATTCAATCTCCGTTCCTTAGCCGAGGGCTTCCAGGTAATCCCGCACCCGATTGCGGCGCTTGGGTTGGCGCAGCTTCTGGAGGGCCTTGGATTCAATTTGACGCACCCGCTCTCGGGACAGATCTAGGGCGCGACCAATCTCTGCCAAGGAAAATGGTGTCCCGTCCCCAAGCCCAAAGCGTAGCCGAATCACCTCTTGTTCACGATCCGTCAGGTCTGCCATTAGCTGCTGTAGGTCCCGCCGCAGGGCTTCCCGCATTAGCAACTCTTCTGGAGAAATGTTGTCGGCTTCGAGCAGGTCACCCAGCTCCGTATCGCGCTCCTTACCGACTTTGGTTTCTAGGGAAACCGAGCGGGGTACCCGCAAGAGCACCTCCCGGACTTGGGCCGCAGTCATATCCAGCTCGCGGGCTACGTCATCCAGGGTGGGTGTCCGCCCTTGATCTTGGGATAGCTTGCGCTGGGCCTTTTTGATCTTATTGAGCTTTTCCGTGATGTGGACAGGCAATCGGATGGTGCGGCTTTGGGTGGCGATCGCCCGGGTGATGCCCTGGCGAATCCACCAATAGGCGTAGGTACTAAATCGGTAGCCCTTGGTGGGGTCAAATTTCTCTACTGCCCGCTCTAGGCCCAAAGTGCCTTCCTGGATCAGATCGAGCAGCTCTAAGCCGCGATTTTGATATTTTTTGGCCACGGACACCACCAACCGAAGGTTGGCCTTAATCATGTGCTCCTTGGCCCGGATCCCTTCACGGATGGCGGTATCGAGGGCACTGACAGATAAGTCAGCCAATTCGGCCCAATGACGCTTCCCAGTAGATAGGGCGGGCTTCAGGTCAACAATGACAATCCCGGCCGCACTGGCCCAACGCTCTAAAGAAGGGCGATACCCCAGGTGAGAGGTGAGGCGATCGCGGGTGTTCATGAGGTGAACATATTGCTCTAAGGGGCCACTGGCCTGTGCTGCCGCGTGGTTACGCAACTCCACCAGTTGCATATATCGCTGTACCAATTGCGCTTCCGCAACCTCTTCATCCCGCTCCAATAATGGAACGCGACCAATCTCCTGTAGGTAAAGACGTACTAGATCTGTGGTCCGGCGCTGGGCATTTTTACCCCCAGCAATCTCAGCATGTTCAGAAAACTCGACCGTTTCTGAGGCAACAAGCTGCTCGAAATCCTCCAACGGTGAGATTTCAGGCAGATCGGCATCAGCAAAGGTATCCATGGTGGGATTCGGGTGGCGGGATAGTAAGGTCATAATTGACGATTCGTCACTCCAGGAGGCGCGGTCAGATGGGCGGCGCTTGAGGTCAGTGTGCCCAGTTGTTAAAGACCAGACATCACCCCTGCGGGTTCCGCCTAGATCGAGATAGAACCCTGATTCCAGTAAGTTCACTGTATAGATCGGGAGCCTTGGGCCTGGTGACCTGGGTCAAGGCCGTAGGTTAATCTACGTCACAGCACCGGGGGATTCCTGACAAAATGCCAGGGAATTTGCCGGCGCGATAACAGTTACGCTTCAGTTTTGGGTGGCTTGTATATCTCGAAATTCAGTGGATTCGCTGGGGTGAGGTCGCCTTTGGTCGCCACGGGGAACTTGCGGTCGGGTGGCGGCGCGAATTGAAGCGTTGGTATCTTACAGGGATGTTAAGGGACCCAGGGGGGTGCAAAGGCCGTGAGTAACGAGCAACGGGAATTGGCGATCGCCCAATACCAGGCCGGGCAATTGGCCTTTGAGCGGGGAGAGTATAAGACAGCGGTAGGTTGTTTTGAGAAGGGGGCTAATCTCGCCCCTGCCAATAGTTCCCTGGGGGGAGATATTCGCCTATGGTTGGTGAATGCCTATTCTGCAGCCAATCGCGAAGAAGAGGCGATCTCCCTCTGTGAAACCTTGGCCCGCTACCCTGACCTCGACATCCGCAAGCAGGGTAAGCAGTTGCTCTATATCCTTAAAGCCCCGCGCCTCAAGCTGAAACCCGAGTGGCAAACCAAAATCCCTGTCCTCAGTCGCCTCGACCAAGGGGACGGCCCCTCAACGTTGCGCCAATATACGCCCCCAACGCCGACATCTACCCAGGTTGCAAGGCCCATTCCTGAACCCGAAGATCTGAGCACCATGAACCTTCAAGATAATGGCTTTCTCTGGGTCGCCCTGGTGGGAGGTGGGCTGATCTTGGGGGGACTGCTGTGGTGGGGGTAAGCGGTGGTTG
The DNA here is from genome assembly GCA_027592485.1 of Cyanobacteriota bacterium. Classification (GTDB taxonomy): domain Bacteria; phylum Cyanobacteriota; class Cyanobacteriia; order Phormidesmidales; family Phormidesmidaceae; genus PCC-6406. Next base: position 3,159 of record JAQCKL010000130.1, on the reverse strand, counting down.
AAAGCGATAGTAACAGTCTTTAGGCATCCTTAAAATCACCCCACTTTTTGCGCATATCCTCTAAATACGGGATTTCTCTGTTGCGAAATTCTTCGAATCAGGAAATATCTAGGGTTACTTTTTGGGAACAATGCCCAGTAGAATCCTGATCCCTGCATGTCTTTTCGCACTATGGCTGCCATTCCCGGCGATTTAAGCGCTGCCATCATCCGGGACCCCTTAGTGGTGTCACCGCAGACGGCAGTGCTGGATGCGATTACTCAAATGAGTCGTCTGTCCCCCCGAGAGGGCATCGCCCAGACCATTGATCCCACTCCAGATCAGCCTTGCCGCCATCGTTCCAGTTGCGTGCTGGTGGTTGCCCATCAGCAGGTGGTTGGGATCTTGACCGCTCAGGATGTGGTGCATTTAGTGGCCCAACAGTATCCCCTTCAGGGCGTCACCGTGGAGCAGGTGATGACCCAACCGGTGGTGAGTTTGCGGGAGTCAGCCTTTACGGATGCCTGGTCCGCCACCCAACTCTTGCAGCAGCAGCACATTCGTCACTTGCCGATTGTGGATGGGCAAGCCAGATTGGTTGGTCTGGTGACCGCTGACCGCTTGCAGCAGATCATCGCCGCGCAACCGGCCCCAGCAGCACAGGTAATTAAGCCGCAGGTAGACGCTCGACGGCAAGGGAGTGAGCAGCGCTATGCCTCTTTTATGGCCGCCCCCGTGGGGATCTTTTGCACCGACCCGAGGGGAAACTGCACCGATGTGAATGAACGCTGGTGTCAATTGGCGGGATTGACACCAGCACAAGCCTTTGGCCAGGGATGGCAGCAGGCCTTACACCCCGAGGATCGTGGCCAGGTGGTGACGGCATGGCAGCAAGCGACAGTCAATAACCTGCCCTTCCACCTGGAATATCGCTTTCTCCATCCTGATGGCACGGTGCGGTGGGTGCAGGGGGAGGCGATTGCCGAAACCGATGCCAATGGGCAGGTGAGCGGCTACCTCGGCACGGTGACCAATATTAGCGATCACAAGCAATCTGAAGTTGCCTTACAACGCAGCGAAGCCCACCAGCGGGCCTTACTCAAAGCCCTGCCGGATTTAATCCTCCGGGTCAATCGGGCGGGCATCTACCTGGAATTTGTGACCACCCCAGACTTTCCGGTTGTCGGTGGTTTAACTGAATTCGTTGGCACCCATGTCTCTGAGTCCTTGCCGCCCAACGCCGCCAGCCAGCGCCTGGCGATGGTCGAGCAGGCTTTACAAACCCGCACCACCCAAATGTACGAGCAGGATCTCTCGGCCCAAGGCAAAATCCAAGTCGAAGAGGTCCGGGTCGTGCCCTACAGCGAGGATGAAGTGCTGCTGCTGGTGCGAGACATTAGCGATCGCAAGCAAGCCGAAGCCGCCCTCCAACAGCTGATTCAAGGCACCGCCGCCACGACAGGGCGCGACTTCTTTCCAGCCCTCGCCAGCCACATTGCTGAGACCTTAGAGGTGTCCTATACCTTGGTCACAGAGCAGGTGGATAGCGAACTGCGCACCCTGGGATTTTGGGCCAACGACGCTTTGCAGCCCAGCTACACCTATGGGTTGGCCCAGACCCCCTGTGAGCAGGTCCTAGAAACGGGCGAGTTTTATTGCGAGTCCTCCGTTCAACAGATGTTCCCCCAGGATCTCGATCTGGTGGACATGGAGGCCGAAAGTTATCTGGGCATTGCCCTAGAGGGGAGTGGGGGCGAAGTCATCGGTCATTTGTGCATTCTCAATCAACAACCCATTGCCGATCCCCAGCGGGCGGCTCAAATCTTGCGGGTGTTTGCGGCACGGGCAGCGGCAGAGCTAGAGCGCCAGCGGGCCAGCACCTCCCTAGAGCAACTGAACCAGTCCCTAGAAGCCAAGGTCGCCGAGCGGACCCTGGCGCTGCAGGCCAGCGAAGCCCAAGTACGGGCCATGATTGGGGCCATTCCTGACTTACTCTTACGGGTCAAATCAGATGGGACTTGTTTGGAGTCGGTTTACCCCGTCCATTCATCCCACCAGTTTCTGCCGGTTCGACACCATCTCTCAGAAGTTTTGCCCCCAGACCTATTGCAACGGCAGCTCAAGAAGATGGGTCGCGCCATTGCCACCAACCAGTTGCATGTGTATGAGCATCAGTTTCAGAAACATCATCGCCAGGTCCACGAAGAGGTCCGCATCGCCCCCATTGGCCTTGATGAAGCCCTCATCATTGTGCGAGACATCAGCGATCGCAAGCGCCTTGACGCCGAACGCCAGCAGGTGGAAATGGCGTTGCGGGCCAGTGAAGAGCGCTACCGCAGTATCTATGACCAGACCGCCGTCGGTCTGGTCAATGCCAACCTTGAGGGTCAGTTTTTGCAGGTGAATCCCCGGTTTTGCGACATGGTGGGCTATTCCCCTGAGGAGTTGCACGCTAAAACCATTCGAGACATCACCCACCCTGACGACTTAGCCCAAGTCGCCCCCGATATGCAGCAACTCTTTGCGGGTGAAATTGCCTATTTCTTCCAAGAAAAACGCTATGTGCGCAAAGATGGCAGCCATTTTTGGTCTAGTACAGGGGTGTCAATGGTGCGGGATGCCATGGGGAAACCGGCCCATACCTTGGCTGTTATTCGCGACATTACCGAACGCAAGCAAGTTGAAGCTGAGCTCAATGCCAAAACCAATGAAATTCAACGGGCCTATCAAGAGTTGAAGGAGACCCAGCTACAGCTGATTCAATCCGAAAAAATGTCGAGCCTCGGGCAGCTCGTTGCGGGTATTGCCCATGAGATTAATAACCCAGTCAGCTTTATCTATGGCAATTTGGCCGCAGCCCTCAACTACACCCAAGACCTAAAAACAGCGCTGGACCTCTATCAAGACCACTATGGGGAGCCGCCGAGGGCGATCGCTGATTTTCTAAAAGATGCTGACATTGATTATGTTCTGGAGGACTTCCCAAAACTGCTGCAATCCATGGAGAATGGCGCTGTCCGTATCCGCGATATTGTGGCTTCGCTCCGCACTTTTTCTCGTCTTGATCAATCGGATTTAAAAGCAACTGATATTCATGAAAATATCGACAGCACCTTAGAGGATGTTTGAAAAGTCGGTCTTGAAGTAATAAAAGCTCTCAGGGTATAAGTTGCGACAAGT
>JAQCKL010000129.1 GCA_027592485.1 Cyanobacteriota bacterium | reverse complement strand
GAAGGGCGCTAAATGACTGCGATAGGTGTGCTCATACCACTCGGCAATCCGTTGGTGCAGTTGCCGTCGCTGGGCAAACAGCATCAGATTGTAAGCCACTTCCTGGGTCGTGATATGCCTAAATGAGTGGGCGAGATCGGGTTCAGGGTGGTGTAGATAGGTCAGATCTAAGCTTTCTAGGGTTTTTAAATGGTCCAGCAGCTTCGGTTTTTCGGACGCCACTGGATACACCTCATGCAAGACGGTGTAAGGGAAGATGCGACCAATTACACTGGCCACCTTTAAGGTGATCTGCTGCTCCGAGCCCAGGCGATCAATGCGGCTGGTGACTAGACCTTCGATGGTGTCTGGGATCGAAACGGCATCAAAGTCTGTGACCCCAGCCGCCAAACGACAATCTGATGCGGTGATTACAATCAGTCCTCGATCCCGTAGAGAATAGACCAGTTCTTCGCAAAAGAAAGGATTGCCCTGGGCTTTTTGAATCAGTTGAATCACCAAATTTGGTAGGGTATTGACCCCCAATCGTTGGCGCACTAGGACTAGGATTTCTTGGGACGATAACGGCGCTAACCGCAAATGCCTCAGCCCGCTCACCTGGCAGAGCTGTTCATATTCAGTAACGGTGGACTCCATAGGCCGGGTGGCGACCACCGTCAGGACCGAAGTAACGGTCTGACTGACCGCCAACAGTAAAGCCCATGAGGCCGAATCTAACCAGTGGGCATCATCTAGAACCAATACTGTTGGGGCCGTTTGGGTGGCATTTTGCAGCAATTCCACCACAAGATTGCGGGTCGCCTCGGAGCGCTCCGGCCCGGTTAGGGCTTGGGTATATTCCGTGTCCGGCACATCAAAGGGCAGCATCGGCGTTAAGAGTGGTCCCCGCTGCTGAATACTTTGGGGTTGAGCCTCCAGCCATTCCAGAAATTGTTGGCGTTGCTGCTCCACAGAAGCCAAAAGATTGAGCTGGAGCAGCCGGATTAAGACTGAACACCAGGCATGGTAAGGCTTATGCTTGACAATGGCGATGCCCGCGCCTGCTAACAGACGGACTTTTGAAGCTTGGCTGAACTGCAAGAACGCAGTCAATAGTCGTGACTTACCAATACCGGGTTCACCCTCGATCAGCACCACGCTCCCCTGCCCCTGTTGCAGGTCGCGCAGTTGGTTCGCCAGGATTTGTTGTTGAGCCCGTCGCCCCACCATTTCTGCCTGGGGAAGGCCGTAGGACTGGGTGCTGAGCACCTGCATTTGCAGAGCATGGCTCAGGGTCCAGGTTTCATTAGGCCGATAGACCGAGATGGGTCGGGCTTTGCCCTTCACCCGTATCGCTGGCAAGGACTCAAACACCAGCTGAGATCGTGCTGCCAGATAAGTGGTGTCGTCACAGAGAATCCCATCGGTGCTAGCCTGCATGAGCCGCGCTGCCAGGTTGACGGTATCCCCTAAGACGCTGTACTCACGGCGGCGATCGCTGCCAATCGCCCCGCAATAGCTACGGCCCGTTGTGATGCCGATGCAGGATTGTAAACCCAACTGCTGCAAATGACCGAGTAGGGCGATCGCGGCTTGCACCCCCCGGATGGCATCATCCTCATGGGCGTAGGGCGGTAAGCCAAAGCCCATGAGGATGATACTGCCCTTATCCTCCACCAAAAATTTATTGAGTACCCCCTCGTACTGCTGCACAACCTGCTGCACCGCCGCCATGATCTGCTGGAGCAACCCCAAAATATCAGCCGCCTCGTAATCAAGGCTGAGCACATTCACAAACACCACAGTAATTCGCCGCAGTTCCGACAGCCATTGGGTTTGACCCGTTTGCAAATGCGATTGAATCAGTTTGGGTAAATAGGCCAATAAGGTATCGACTTGGCGAGCCGGAATCTCCGGCGCTGAGGCTGGGACCAGGGGCAAATGCTGATGCAGGGCTTCTAAGCGGATGCCATCAGCTGATAATGGCGTGCCGGTCCCTTTATCTTTCAGCAGTTCCCAGGTCCGTTGGGCCAGGATTACCTCACCGGGACGGGCCTGCCCTTCAGCAGTGGCCATCGCCACCAAGGGGTGGCCTCCCACAATGATTTCCCGGTGGCTGCTAGGGCCGACCAGCGCGATCGTCACCTCTCCGCTCCCTAACCCCACCCGTAACGACAGGGGTTTGCCCTCAATACTGTACTGGTTGAGCTGCGCCTGCATGGCCAGAGCACATTGGGCGGCGCGATGGGTGGACAGAGCCAGGGCGGCCTCACGGTCAGCGTCTGAGCCCGCAGGCCAGAAACATAGTAGGGCATCCCCCACAAACTTGATCACGTCTCCGCCGTGGTTGTAAACCAGCTCAATTAACTCACCAAAATAGGCGTTGAGGTGCTCGGTGAGGGTTTCTACCCCAGCCGGACCTTGCTGAGCAAATTGCTCAGTCAGGTTGGTAAAGCCAGATACATCGGCAAAAAGGACCGTTGCTGCTTGCCGAACTACGCTTGCATCTTGATTATGCCGAGCCGTCCTGAAGGTTTGTTCAACCAACAGGGATGAAACGTAGCTTTTCAGAGCATCGATAACAATCGAGTGCGTCATAACCTACATCAAGCCTGGGGAACTACAGGCGTCAAAAGCACTGAGCCGGAGATAAGGGAGCCGGTCCTGCACTTATTAAGTATGGCCTGATCGTTTCCCAATCGACTGATCAGAATGAACGATGAACCTGCAATAGTGAGCATGCCTAGGGCTATGAACCGATCCGAAGGACTCATGCGGACATATTTACCGTTACCTAACACGACCTTCAGGACACCTAAACAGCCTCTACGATTGATTTATACAGCACTCCGGATAATTAGCGAGGGGAAATAGGGGACCGCATCACCCCCAAGGCACCCTGATACACTGAAAGCCCTTAGGATAGATACACTTCCATAAAAGGCAGCCACTCCCGTTAACCCATGCAGCCGACCGATCCCGATAAGTTCACCACCAAAGCCTGGGACGCCATCGTTGAAGCCCAAACCGTGGCCCGCCGCTTCAAGCACCAGTATATGGAAGTGGAGCATGTGCTGATCGCCCTGCTAGAGCAAGAAGAAGGGCTGGGCCATAGCATTCTCACCAAAGCCAAACTCGACCCCGCTTTGCTGCTGGGGGAGCTAGAAACCTTTGCTAAGCGTCAGGCGCGGGTCCGCACCGCCGCCGACAACAACTTGTACCTGGGCCAAAGCCTCGATCGCATGTTGGATCAGGCTGAGGCCAGCCGTAAAGAACTCCAAGATAAATTCATCTCCATCGAGCATCTGCTGCTGGGCTTCTCCGCCGATGAGCGCATCGGGCGACGATTGCTGCGGGGCTTCGAGGTCGAGACCCCCAATCTACTGGCGGCGGTGAAGGGTATTCGGGGCGGGCAGACCGTCACCGATCAAAACCCGGAATCCCAGTACCAGGCCCTCGAAAAATTTGGCCGCGACCTCACCGAACAGGCCCGAGAAGGGCGCTTAGACCCGGTGATTGGTCGGGATGAAGAGATTCGGCGGGTGGTGCAGGTGCTGTCGCGCCGCACCAAAAACAACCCGGTGCTGATTGGCGAACCAGGGGTGGGTAAGACGGCGCTTCTAACCCAGAGCTACTGCCCGAAGGTTAGGGGACATGGGGGTAGATATCATGCTCAAAGAGAGCTTCAATCTCAGGCCAATCTTCGGTCTTTTTCTTGACCAATCGCTCATAGTCTTGTCGCACCGGCACACCATAGGTCGCGGTACGAGGCCCCACCTCTGGCAGCCAGACCGTGTGTAGCGACGAGCCAAACACCAACCCTGGATGTCCCAACTTACACACCGGTCCCTTGCCCAGATTTTGCCCATCAAAGAGCCACACTTCAGAGCGATTCTCGACAAATACGGTGCAAGCAATGTAACCATCGGTGGGGTCATCTCCCGCCCCTGATCGCGGCATAAACTGGGGTGAGTTGACGACAAAACTACTGCTCCCTTGCTCAGTGCCACAGGCAAAGGCATAGGCATCCACAATCGTCATGGTGTCCGTATCGAGCCGTAAGAGACAGGTGGGTTTCCCTTCTCCCGTTTTGGCCCGTTCAATTAGGGTCTCAATCGGCACAAACCGATAGCGGTAGTCCTTAAAGAGGTTGATATCAAACTGGGTCAGCAGTTCGGGAAAGACCCCTTCCGAATACCAGTAGACTGTTTTGATCTGGTGGGCCGGTTGTTGGGTGGGGAGGGCATCACGGAAGGTATAGAGCGCCACTCCCCAAGTTGCTGGGTCATTGAGGATTGTTTTGGCCTCCAGAATCTCACCGGTCTCCGGTTGAATCACATAGCGGCTGAGGCGGCCAATATCCGTCCCTCGAATATGCATCCCATCCAGCCGCGCCGGGATCGGGGTGTCGTGATTAGCGGCCAAGACATCGTAGGGCCGCACCCATTCCGAAGCGTCCCCAGCGCACCAATGGCCCACATGCAGGGTGACGTTGCCATCCGAATCGTCATAGTTAGCGGCAAAATGTAGCACCTCCATGGGGAATTCTGTGGGCTGCACCGTGATCTTCACCTCTTCTTGCGATCGCGTCGGGTACTGACCCTTCACCAAATCAGCCCGACGAATCAAATACACCCGTGAGGTGGAAGACGGGGCTTTGGCCAACAGGCGACGCAACAGTTTCTCTAGATTTTGGTCTTTGGGGAAGGGGTGATTCAAAACCTCCGCCATGCCCACCACAAAAGCTGTCTCAATCAGAATGATGTGGTTGCGAGTGACCCCGATTTGGTGCAGCCCTTGGCTGATGCCTAAGGGAGAGCCGTCGGGGAGCATCAATCGCCAACGCTCTAGATCCCCTTGGCCATCCCAGCGGATCAGGTAGACAAAGTCCTCGGTACTCACGCCGCTCAGCTCACCCAGCAGCTTAAAGAAGAGGTGCAGTAGCTCTAAGGAAAGCTTTGAGGCCCATTGGGCTAAGAACTTGACCAGGGCTTCGAGGTGAATCAAGCGGGCGATCTCCTCCAGCCACTTCAACAGATCCTCCGGCAGCTTTTCCGCCTCTTCCAGGGCGGGAATCATCTCCAAGAAACTGGCAATAGAGCGACCGTAGTTAACGGTGATAAATTCCTTTTTCTCCGCATCAAAGTAAGGGTGGGCGGTACTCAGCACCGGCAAAAAGGGCGAGAGTTTAGTCGCTTCCGGTTGCCATTCCCGATTGGACCCGATCGGGGTGACCAAATCCAGGGTTGCGGTGTCGATTTCATAGGGGCGACCCGCATCGGAGGTGACCAGTAGGCGATCGCGATCGTCTGCGGCAAACCGAAAGGGTACGAAGGCCGTATTGGGCTGGTTTCGGAAGCCAAGACTGTTGGTATAGCGGGAGATGCCGTGGTTTTGAAAACCGTGTTCAGCGTACTCGGTGCCCGGTTTTGTCGCCAAGTCGGCATAGAAATCCGGCGTTTTGGTCAGGCGGGTGGTGACCGTGACGGTTTCAGGCTGGGTAAAGTCGAGGCGATAGACCATGCCATCGCCATTAAACAAGGGGGTGCCGTCGTCGTAAGGCAACCCGTTGGACGTCACCGAACCAGCGGGGGCAATCACAAATAGATAACCCTGAACATCTGCGGGTAAAGGTAAATTCGGATCGAGCAGGGTCAGGGGTAGCGCCGTCAGCTCATCTCGGTGGGCGGTTAATAGGGCTTCAGGAATGGTCTGATAACAGGCCTGAGATCCAGTTTCGTTACTCACAGTGTCTCTCCTGGGGAAGGGTTATTGACCAAAGCGGGCGTACACCGTATCGAACAGGGCGCGGATATCCCGAGCGAGCTGCTGTTTTTCGGGGGATCTCGACCTTTGATACTTGCCGATCATGGCGGTGACCGCCGGTTCAAAATCAGCTTGGATGGCGTAGCTAGAGGGGGCAGAGGGGGTTACCTCGGGTAGCCAAGTGGTGTGGATGGTGAAGCCCATTTTGATTTGGTCGCTGCATAGCCGATATTTAGGACCCGCCTGCAAGTTGGCCGCATCAAAGATCCAAAACTCGCTGCAATCCTGACTGGCATCCCCAGGCAACTGAAACAGCACGACGCAGATCAGGTAGCCGTCGGTGGCGCTGCCATCGCCCCCCTGGCGAGGAATAAACTGGGGCGAGTTGGCAAAATGTCCAGGGGGAAAGGCATAGGCATCGGGGGTGGTGAGCTGTAGTTCTAGCCCCTGGGACTCGCTCAGATGGCGCTCGATATGGACCCGGCAAAGGGTGGTGGCCCGTCCCTCTTGGGTAATGCCCATCACGGTCTGGCCGGGGCCTTTGATTTGGATCTGGCGATAGGGGTACTTTGCGTAGAGTTCTGTGACATGCTCGGTCAATAGCTCTTGCCAAGCCCCAAAGAAGATCCAGTAAATATCATCTAGGTGATCGGGCTGCTTGAGGGTCATGTTGCGGTAGGCATAGACCGGATCCCCCCAGCAAAAGTCTTGTTGAATCAGGCAGGTCTTGACCGTATTTTGGGCCGGATCGATTACATAGCTGCCAATCCAGTCAATGTCGGTGCCGTCCGTGAGCATCCCCGAGAGGGAACGCATGCGGTCATTGATGGCATCCTTCTGGGAATCCGCCTGATAGGCGGTGTCGTCGAACTTACGAATGATTTCCGAGGCATCGGTGGCACAGCTATGGACGGTGTGCAAAATAATGCCCGCACTATCGTCGTAGTCAACGATGTAGTGGGCAGTTTCCCGAGGCACCGTGATCGATTGGGCGGTAACGGTGGGGGGCCGTTTCGGATGGGTGGTGGTGCCCTCTAGCTGGTCGCGACGAATCACATAGATTAGCGTGTCGGCTAACTGGGGTTCATCGGTCAGATGGCGCAGCAGCTTTTCAACGTCTTCAACCATGGCCGATTGTTCGAAGGGAAAGAGCTGATCGGCAGAGATTTTAAAGGCGGTGTCGATCAGGACAATGTGGTTGCGGGTGGCCCAGAGTTGATGGAGGGTTTGCTGGATTTTGAGGGGCTGGCCGTCACTCAGGACGACTTGCCAATGGTCAAAGTGATCGGTGCCCCGCCAGCGCAGCAGTTCGACGCGATCGCCAAATCCCAGCAGCCACCCGGCGATCCATTCAATCAGCTCCAGCACCAGCCGCAGCAGCCAGGGAAAAAATCCCCGCCGTTCTGGATGGGCCGTTTGGGAGAGCCCCGTCGCCGCGCCGGGAAACCGCGCCGCCAACCGCCTTAACCAGGGCGTAAAGCTGGAGAGCGAGCGACCCAAATTCGTGGTAAACAGCTCCCCGGTATTAAAGTCAAAGCTGGGGTGGGCGGTGCCCATGGTTAGGCCAAAGGGCACCTTCATCAACCTGGAAATCAGCGGGTTAATGCCCTTCCAGATAAAGGTTTCAGGCGCTTTAGCCCCTTCCAGATAGCCAATCGGCTGTACCAGGGTCAGGGTTTCGGGATTGATCTCATAGGGCCGCCCCATATCCACGCTAATCAGGAGTCGATAGGGATCGGTCTCGGCAAACCGCAAGGGGGTGAGGGTGACGCTGAGCTGGGTCGTGACGCCTAAGGTGGAGGCCCGCGTAATCCCTAGATTGTTGAATTTGAGGGGCGGATATTTTTCGTAGGAGATCTCATCGGCGATACAACTGGGGGTGCGGGCAATGCGGGTGGTGAGGCGGGCTTGCCCCTGGCCAAAACCAATGCGCTGCAATAAGCCGTCGCCGTTATAGAGCGGTGTAAACCCATCTTGGGTGGGTTGAATGATTTTTTTGGCGGCATCCACCACGGGCGAATCCACCGAACCCGCAGGGCCAACCATGAACACGTAGCCATGGAGTCCCGACTCTAGGGGGACTTCTTCGTCCGAGTCTCCTTTTTTGACGGTAAGGACCAGTTGGTCAAATTCTTGGCGGCTAACGGTTAAAACCGACTTGGGAAAATGTGCAGGGGTGGGTGTCGTTGCTTCAGCAACAGGGGTTTCCACGGTGGTATGGGGGATGAGACAGCAGTAAACCCAACCTAAAAAACCGAGACTAATCCAGAAAACACATGCCTAAGGTAATGCCTCTGGGGCTGGGGCGATCGCTTTATTACGTATCCTTCAGCTTTGAGTCTACAGAAGCAGTTATAGGCTCTTTAGGAAAGTTAAACCCGCTGTTTTTCCTGAAATCGAGCCATACTTGCCAATGCCCGTTTTTCCAGGGCTTTTGCCTGCTGTTGGCGAGCAATCGCGATCGCCGTTGTCAAGCAAGTCTCGATCTCGGCAGTCCCCCCATCGGTGAGTTGCAACAATTCACCCTTGAGGCGATACAGCTCCGACAACCAATAGCGGGCTCCAGTTTCATCGATCAGCGCCAAGGTCTGCTCAACCAGGTCTAAACCAGCGGTGCCGTCACCCGCCTGTAAATGCCCCGTCACCACTAACATCATGTAGTAGGGGCGCTCCAGCTTATGGTCCATCTTCAGATAGCTAGATAACCCCTGCTGCATCTGGGTATAACCCGCCGGATCATTGAGCTGCTGTTGTGACCAGCCCTCAAGGATGTCCGTGAGGGGCAGCCAGAGGGCAAAGCCCATTTCTGTCGAAAGCGTTTGGGTGAATTGCGTTTGGGTGAGGGTACTGGGGGCGTCCTGTTGGCACTGGTGCAGGCAGGCCACATAGAGACTGATCAACGACAGCGTAAAGGGATGGTCCGCTGCGTTAGCTCGGTCCAGCGAATCCTCAGCCGCCGCCAAGGCCAAGTCATACTCCCCCAACAGCCACAGCACCATCGACAACAGGCTGATGCAGGCAATGCCGGGGTTTTGGCCATAGGTAAAGGTCAAATCGTCATGGAGTTCTGGGGTATAGATGGCAACGCCGCGCTCCAAATGCGATCTCGCCTCAATCAGATAGCCTTGGAAATAGCGCACCGCCCCGAGCGCATGGTACGCCGACATTAACAGGGTTAGGTCTTGGGCACTTTCGGCCAGGGTGAGCAATTCTTCGGCCAGTTCCCCCGCCGTTTTTAAATCGGCTACCCCAATATGGGCCGCAAATAGTCCCCACAGGGTCGGGAAAAAATTGGCGGTTTCCCCCAGGGACTGGGCCAATTGTCGTGCCTTAGTAAAGGTCTGGACAATTTCCGGTGCGCCATACCCCTTGATTGCGGTGAGGGGAGCCCCCAAGGCGATCAGAATTTGCAACTCTTGAGCATTACGGAAACGGGTTTCTGGCAGTTGCAACAGCCCCTCTAAGGCGGTGTTAAAAAAGGCGATCGCGTCGGCATTGGCCCCGTCATAGACCGCTTGTTGCCCCGCCCGCTCAAAATACTCCGTGGCTTTGTAGAGATTCGCCGCACGCTGCCAGTGGTGGGCCAACAGAGAATAGAAGGGCGCTAAATGACTGCGATAGGTGTGCTCATACCACTCGGCAATCCGTTGGTGCAGTTGCCGTCGCTGGGCAAACAGCATCAGATTGTAAGCCAC
>JAQCKL010000128.1 GCA_027592485.1 Cyanobacteriota bacterium | reverse complement strand
TGCCTCCCATTCCGCTCATTTCCTCTGTGATCAATGAATTGCCCTGATCCCGGCAATCGATCACTGAAGAATGCAAGGAGTTGGAAATCAGGGCTCTCATGAATCAAGTATCGCCACCATCAGGGGCCTTTTCCAAGCTTTACGTGTTTATGGCTGAGGTTTCCCATGTCAAGCATCGACCACCCTGCTGCCCCCTACCCTGATCCCGTTCCTTCCGTCAGTCAAGTCTCCGATAGTCTGGTGCGGGCCTATGTCGAAGCCGCCTCAGACATCGTTTATACCCTCGATCTCAACGGCAACTTCACCTTTGTAAATAGCTACGGTTTGGCCCTCGTGGGGGCTGAGGCCCACGAAATCATTGGCCAGCCGTACCTCAAAATTGTGGATCCGGAATACCACGCCCTCACCCTCAAGGCGTTTGGTAACTTGCTGCAAACGGGGGAGCTGCGGGACTACGAATTCGTGGTGCTGACCCAACGGGGCGATCGCGTCTTCATGGAAGTGAATGGCCGCCTCCTCTACCAAGACGATCAATTGGTGGGAGCCCTAGGCATTGCCCGAGACATCACCGAGCGGAAGCGCTTCGAAGCGCAACTGAAGATGTTTTCTAAGGCGCTGGATTCTGCCCATGACAGTGCCGTCATCACTGACCTCAATGGACAACTGCGTTATGCCAACCTGGCCACTCAACGCATTTTTGGTTGTCCCCTAGAGCAGCTTCAACAGGGGAGTGTCGATATCTTTTTCCCTGCCCCCGATCAGGCCTTTTGGATTTTAGAGCGGGCGACGGGGGAGGGCTGGAGTGGCCAAGTGGTCTGTCAGCGCCAGAATGGTCAGTCGTTCCCGGCATTGGTTTCGGTCAGTCCCGTGTGCGAAGAGGATGGGACCCCAACAGCGGTCTCGATTATCTTTCGAGACATTAGCCAGCAAGAGCAAATCAAAGCCGAACTGGCCTCCAAAAATTTGGAGCTAGAGCGGGCCAGTCGCCTCAAGTCCGAATTTCTGGCCAACATGTCCCATGAGCTGCGCACCCCCATGACCTCCATTTTGGGGTTCTCGTCCCTGCTAGAGCAGCAAATTTATGGGAATCTCAACGAGCGGCAGCACCTTTACATCACCCAGATTCACCAGAGTGGCGAGCATCTGCTCACCTTGATTAATGAGGTCCTGGATCTCTCCAAAATCGAAGCGGGTCAAATGGATCTGCACCCGACGACGATCAGTGTTGAAATGCTCTGCCAGGATGTGTTGACAATGGTGGGAGCCCAGGCAGCGGCTAAGCGGTTGATCATTCACCAAACGGTGCAGGCGGGCTTACCCGCGCTGATCGCTGATGAGGTGCGGATGCGACAGATGTTGCTGAACTTGCTCTCAAACGCCATTAAGTTTTCAAAAACGGAGGGCGAGGTCGGTTTAGAGGCGCGTCAAGTGGGCGATCGCCTGATCTTAACGGTTTGGGATCAAGGGGTCGGCATTCCCATCGAAAAGCAAAATTTGCTGTTCCAACCGTTTCAGCAGTTAGATAGTTCCCTGTCGCGGCAATATGAGGGCACTGGCTTAGGACTAGTGCTAACCCAGCGCTTGGCTCGACTCCATGGGGGTGAGGTGTCGCTGATTTCGGCGACGGGGCAAGGGGCACGGTTCTCGATTGATTTACCCCTCGATTGTCGGGCCACGCAAACCAAGGATGCTAGCCCTCCCCCCGCGTCAGTGACGACGGCTCACCAGTCTGATGCGTTATTACCGCTGCCCGATCAAGGGACTGGCCCGGTGCTGTTGGTGGAAGATCACCCGGTCAATGCCATGTTGCTGGAACATATGCTCACCTACTGGGGCTACGAAACCATTCACGTTGCCAATGGTCAGTCCGCCCTAGACTGGCTGGAAGATCATCGCCCGATGATGGTGTTAATGGATGTCCATCTGCCTGGCATGGATGGGTTAGAGGTGACTCGCCGCATTCGCAAATACCCCGGACTCCAGGATTTGCCAATTGTGGCCACCACGGCCTTAGCGCGACAACGGGATCGAGATCGCTGCCTACAAGCAGGGATGCAGGATTACTTGAGCAAGCCCATTAACTCCGCTGAGCTGGTATCGGTATTGGCCAAATACACCTGGCAAGAGCGGGGCTAGGCGTCAAGCGGGATAGCGCTGGCCCCTTTGCTGAGGACATCTCAGTTGGCTCCCAGTCTTGTCCTAACCGAACTAGCGACTGCTATCCCTCCGCCTAAAGGCCAATTAACGAGGCATTTAACACCTGATCAATCCGATCACGGGCGTCCTCTAGATGGGCGCGGGTGGTGATGTCTAAGCGATCTCCCTCGCGGCTTAGGGTGCCATCAATATCTCGTCGCATCTGGCGCAGTTGATAGCGGGCCAGGACCCTGGCATCCTCGGGGGAGCCCAGGGTGGTGGCGAGGGCGATAAAGTCCGTAAAGCTTTGGGCCGCCAGCGCATCCCAAAAGGTCCGCCGCAGCACTAGGTTGCTCAAAATGTTGAGGTGATGGCGTTGTAGCCCCCGCCTGAGGCTAGAAATGGCTGGGGTACCATTGCCCTCCTCCAGAATTTCCGTCCACACCCCGGTGTAGATGGACTCGTACAGCTCCGCAAGGGTGAGCACATCTTCCCCTTGGGCCTTGAATTCTAGATCGCGGACCCTGGCGAGGCGATCGCCCAGCATTAGATCACTCACCACCAAGGTTTGTAGGGTCAAAACCTGGTCATAGATGGGGTAATCGAGGGGATAGACCGTCAGGGGCGTCCCCCAGTGCCACCAGCGATCGGGGGCCAGTTGGTTGAGCAGCTGGGGCGAAAATTCAAAGGCATCAGCCGCCAGCACTTGTTCATTTAAGATGGCCAGGGCCTGCCGCTGTTTCTCCGCCGGAATCGGTTCGAAGGGAGCCGGTCCAGCCTGATCCCAGGGCACCGTCCGCCGGAACCGTTGCCCCCCCACATAGTTCGTGATGGTGAGGGCATTGCCGGTGTAGTAGCTAAAGACCAAATCTACCCGCTGCCGCAATCCCCCAAAGCCTTCGCCGGGGGCTAATGACAGACGATTGAGCCGACCCCAGACCGCCTGGGCGTTTTCCAATTGCCATTGGGCAAAAACCATCGGATCGTTGCTTAAATCCCAGGCATCCACCTCGGGATCAATGAAGTCAAAGATGTCCTCGTCCGAGGCATAGGCCAGCTCCGGGTACTGACTGCTGCGCCCGACAATATCGGCCAGCATCTGGCGCTCTTGGCTGTCACCGAGGGAGGGGGGAGCCTCGCTGTAGCCGTATTCCACGGCCCAGCGATCGTAGGCCCCGACACGGCTGGGGAAAAACTCACCCTGATACTCGCCAGGGGCGGCAATATTAGGCGGGAAATAGTCCATAACGGAGCTGATCAGTCCCTGGCTCTCAGTAACGGCAGGGGTGTTGAGCACCGCTGGATCTAAAGAGCGGCTCCCCGCAAAGTTATGACGTAACCCCAGGATGTGACCCACCTCATGGGCGGTGACGGCGGTCAAGTAGTCCTGAATATAGGCCTCTAGCTGGGCTGGGGCAAACTGCGCCCCCGGCAGTACTGATAGGGCCAAGGCACCGAAGGTGTTGCGCTGGGTGGCGGTGTAGGTTGCACATTGGGCTTCGAGAATGGCATCTATGTTGGCTGGATTGGGGGTCTGGGCCAAAGCCAAGGCTGGGTTGAGACCGGCATCTCCTCGCTGTTGGAGGAGCTGCCACTGCTGGAACCAAAGCTGCGATCGCTGCCCACAATTTTGCAGATAGCCCAAGGCCGCAGGATTGCTATCTAGCCCCCGAGTTTGGTACTGCTGCTGCAAGTAACGCACCGTATTGGCATCTAAGATCACGTCCGCATCTAGGATTTGCCCGGTCAGGGGGTTGACCCGTGAAGGACCCAGACCAATCGCCCAGGGGCTGAGGGAGTCAGACCAGCGGATCACGTTATAGCGCACATCGGCGGGATCCCAGTCGGCATCGTCGGGCATTTGTCGCACCTGGATGGCACTCTTAAACCCAGCTTGCTCAAAGGCTTCATTCCATGCCATTACCCCCGCTGCGATCGCCGCCCGATATTCAGGCGGCGTGGTATTTTCGATCCAAAACACCAGCGGTTCCTTCGGCACTGAAATGTCGGCATCGGGGTTTTGCTTTTCGAGATGCCAACGGTTGATATAGCGCACAAAGGGATCGGGCTGCCCCACTTGAAAGGGGGTTCGAAACACCGTTAAGAAATACCCCACCCGCTGATCGGCCACCCTGGGTTCGTAGCCATTATTCACTGGCAAGGCGGAGAGGCTATAGCGCACCTCCACCGAAAAACCTCGGTTATCGGGGATACTTTGGAGGGCAAAACCAAACAGATCAGCAAAGGAATCCCCACCCCCACCGCTAAAGACCACCTCTGTGCCGATTTCGATATTGCCCTCAAAGGCTTTGACCTGATCGAGGCGGGATAGGTCCAGATTGGGGAAGTGGGTGGCTGTCACCGATCCCAATACCCCAAAGGCATCGACCAAATCCTGCTCCATCACCAGGGCGGATAAGTCAATGAGCATCATCCCAGTGTCGGAATCGACGGCATCAATATCCACAGCAAAAATCACCGAATCACTGAAGGATCCCTCTAAGAGTCGCCGCTGCCAGGCTTGATCCCCAGGGTTACGAATGTAGGTGTTGGGTACCGTTACCTGCAGGCGATCGCCCGCCATTTCTCGAAACTGGAAGACCACGTCATTGATCGGCCAGCCTCGAAACAGTCCCGACTCCCCAATCCCTGACTCTAGGGTGGCCAACATCATGAAGTTGCGATTGAGTTGATCGGGGCGAATCGCCAGGTAGGCTTCACCCTCATTCAGGTTGGTATAGACCGTAAACAGCCCCTGGTGAACTTGCAGGCCGTCTACGACTTCCCTAAAGCTGTGCAAGCCCTCCTCTTCTGCGTCTTCCTCTTTGTCGGTCTCAGCCGCCGCCACCGGTGCCCCGGTCGGGATCAGTGCCCCTGCCTCATAGTCCGTTGACCAACCCATCCCCCAAACCCAAAGGCTGAGGCATAAACCAACGGAGCATTGACGCAGTACGGGCATGACCATAGCGAGAGGTATTAAGGGGGCTTACACAAACGGGGCTAAGAGGCTGTTTGAACAGGGGTGAACCGAGTTTATAGCAGTGGCCAGTCGAGTTAGGAAAGGATCGGGGCGCTCCTGGCGGTCCTAGGCAAAGGGGCCAGCCCGATAAAAGGGGGCCTCAGTCAGGGTAGAAGCTGAAACCTGGACTCATTCGTGGCCCTATCTGGGTGCTGGCGGTAACTTAAGCTAACCCCCGTGAACGTTTCAAACAACCGCTAACCTAGTGTGGCCTCAAGGCGGGGGGAAGTGTCACCCAACAACAGAGTTTTTCTAGACAATTCCTGAGGTTTAGGCGGTGATTACGCTAGGTTTAAACCGCAATCCCGCCCCATCGTTCTAGGTTTCCTGGGAGAGATGACACCCACCGCTGCACAGGTCAAAGCCCAGGCGATCGCCCTCGGATTCCATCGGGTCGGGATTGCCGCGATCGCCGATCCGACCCCAGCGGAGCAGGCCAGCCAAGTGGCCCTACAGCAATGGCTGACCCAGGGCTACCAAGCCGACATGGCCTGGATGGCTAACCCGAAGCGGCAGGATATCCGCCAGGTGATGCCCGAGGCGCGATCGCTGATTGCCGTCGCCCTCAACTACTACACGCCCGACCAACACTCTGCAGACCCTAACCATGGCAAGATTGCTCGCTATGGCTGGGGGCGAGACTATCACCGGGTAATGACCACCAAACTCAAGGCCCTAGCCCAATGGCTGAATGACCCAGAAAAGGGCATTCAAACCCGCCTCTACGTGGATACGGGACCGGTGCAGGATAAGTTCTGGGCGCAACAGGCGGGCCTGGGGTGGGTGGCCAAAAATGGGAACTTGATCACCCGTAGCCATGGTTCATGGGTCTTTCTCGGGGAACTGCTCACCACCGTGGCCCTGGCGACGGATGCGCCCCATACCGCCCACTGTGGCACCTGTACCCGCTGCCTAGAGGCTTGCCCAACCGGCGCGATCGTCGCTCCCCAGGTGGTGGATGCCAACCGCTGCATTGCCTATCACACCATCGAAAACCGAGCCGAGCAGTTGCCGGAGCCCATTGCCGATAAGTTGAACGGCTGGGTCGCAGGCTGCGACATTTGCCAGGATGTCTGCCCCTGGAATCAACGGTTTGCCCAAGCGACCGACGTGCCCGACTTTCAGCCCTACCCCGGCAATGTTGCCCCGGCCCTCTCCGATTTGGCCACCCTAACCGAGGCGGAGTGGCATCAGCGGTTTCCGGCCTCTGCTCTCCGCCGGATTAAACCGGCCATGTGGCGGCGCAATGCTAAGGCGGCGATCGCCAGTCGGCATCAGTCTACTGAGCCGGATCCGCCTGAACCTGTTTGAGCATATCGACCAATAGGTGATGGGCCGCTTTAGCATTTTCGAGGGGCGTTTCAAACTCTACCCGAACGGGCACCTGCTGCCCCTCGACTTCTGCGGCTAGGGTCATACCCTGTAGATCGATCGATTCCATCCGGGCAGCGGTCGCCTGTTGCGTGTTACCAAAAACTTGGGCATAGACGAGGACGGCATCGGCATGATCGTCATTCATGTGCTTACAAATGCGATCGCTAACGGCAGGGGAAATGGCCTCAGACATGGTAAATCTCTTGAATAATGATGGATGGCACAAGGTTTTGAGTCTGGTCTGATGATATCGCCTCTCCCCCCCAACCCCCAGACCGACAGTCAGACCCATCCCTGGCCATCGGGGCATGTCTTTCAAAGCCCAGGTGCCCATCTCACCTATCGAGTCCAAGGGGCCTGCTGCCGCCTCTTCGATCGCGAGCAACTCCCCTGGCCCAGTTGCCGGCTCCAGTGGCGTAGTAAAGAGCCCAGTTGGCGGCGCATTGGCAAGCGCTTTGTCCCCGATTTGGCCACCCGCCGCTACCCCTCCTATGCGGTCGAGATTTTGGGCCAGGGATATCGCACTATCCCCTTTGTGACCACCTTGTATACGGCTCAGCTCACCCCGGATCAGCAAAATTGGTGGTATGCCAAACGCTTACCCAGTGCCACTGTCGCGCCATCTACGGCGGATGAATCTGCGCCTCCGGATCAATAGCCCCGAAGCATTGGCCTACTCCAGACACTGATAGCGGTAGTCGCCATAGGGCAACAGGGCACCACATAACACGGCATCGCTAAAGTCCGCACTGGTGAAGATCACATCACCCATGTCCGCCCCTGTCAGTAACGCCTGGATGAAGAGGGTTTCTTCCATATAGGCTGTGCCGAACACCGTGTTTAAGAGACTGGCTCCGGTAAAGTCAGTCCGGGTAAGGTTGGCGCGATTCAGATCGGCAGAGTTGATAATAGCGTCCGTCAGATTGGCCTCCCCCAGATAGGCATAGCTCAAGTCGGTGCGGCTCAGATCCGCCCCGCTCAGGTCGGTCTGGAAAAAATTCACGTCGGACAAGTCCGCCCCCGAGAGGTTGACCCCGGCCAGGTCATAGCGCCGGAGGTCAGCCCCTGACAGATCACAGCCAACGCAGCTGCGATCGCGTACGAGTTTCTGGAGCGCATCGGCTTCGACGGCTTGGCCAGGGTTTGCTGCCACCCCACTGAGAGCTATCCCGAGCAGGGTGCAGACTCCGATTTGGTAAAGCGTGCGATCGCCCATTAACCCCATGGCTCTCTATGCCTAATCGTTTTGCTATCAATGTTTCCCATTTTGTCAAAGGAAACAGTGGTCCGCCAAGGGTATCCATCGCTCCCCTGGCTCACACGGGTGGCTGAATAGCCCTGTATTGTTTTGCAAACAATCTGTCCCAGCGGTCCAGATTGTTATCCAATAATTGACTGGGCTGGCCGTGCGAGGATCACCCCGCGCTGTTGCGTCACTCCCTCGAATCTTAAGAAGCTTGGGAGATTCTACAGTGCTATCCTCCACGATTTGTACCCTATACCTATACAGGGGGTGACGCTTGGGCCAAGTTTTTGGACTCAGTGGGCAGACAATTCACAAGGTGTCCCTTTGGGGGGCTTTTAGCGGCACATCCCCCAAACGGCTCTCGTCTCTGCAAACCTGTGAACGCTCTACCGGTGAACTATGAAAGTATCAATCAAACGACATGCAGTGGCCCTAGCGGCTATTGGCCTCGGGGTGTTTGGCAATTTGGGCAGTGCCTTAGCCCAAACCTATGGTGCTCAGGAATTAGATCAGAGTCGGATCCTCTTGGTATCGGCTCCAGGGAGCCGCTTGCGCCCCCATCAGCTCTTCATCATTGAGCAGATCAGAGATAATCGCCCCTGCTTTGAAATCACCGGCACTAACCCAGGGGAGGTCAACCCCCTGTGGACAACCTTTGACTTTTCGGGGATTTGCGGCCGCGCCTCTGACACCAACGGCTACTCGATCCGCGTTGCCAATGAAGACCTGGGCATTCGCTATCGCCTCCAGATTCAAGAGAGTGGTGGGGAGCTATTGCTGCTCGGCGTGCCTTCCGATGGCACGAGTCCGCTCCAAATTGGTCGGACCGGTGGCGTCAGCAGCACGGGTTTTACCCAGATCATTATGAATCCAGGCTGGCGGGTTACCAAGCGCACCTATCAAGGGCAAACCTTAGGGCACAACTACCTGACCAATGAGGCGACCCTGGCTCAGATTCTAGAACAGGGTGGGGATGTGGTAATTGCACCACCGACCACCCCCACCCCGCCCCCCACCGAACCCGTGGTTAACCTGCCCTTCCCGGATATTCGGGGGGATGTCTATGCCACCCAAATTGCCCGAGCGGTAGAAATTGGCGTGGTTTCCGGCTTCCAAGATGGCACCTTTAAGCCCCGAGAACAGGTGACCCGAGAGCAGGCCGTTTCGATGGTGGTGGAGGCTCTGGTGAGCAAGCAGACCACCCTTTCTGTGCCCACCCAAACCAGCCAAGCCCCTTTCCCTGATGTTCCTGCTAACCGCTGGAGCGCCGCCAAGATTGCCTTTGCCAAAACCACGGGCATCGTCAGTGGCGACCAAACCGGCACCTTCAGGCCCTCGGCTTCGGTGACTCGGGTGGAGCTTATGGCCATGCTGCGGCGCACCGCCGAATATGAGCGGACATTAATCGGTTTGCAGCCCACTTTAGAACCGACCCATGAGGCTCTGAACTTCACCGATGTGAGCGGTCACTGGGGTGAGGACTTGATTCGGCTGATGTCCGGCTACTGCCAGGTGGCGACGCCGCTGAATGAGGCGGGCAATGCCTTCCACCCCAACACCCCTGCCCTACGCAACTATGCCTCGGCGGCCTTAGTGCGGCTTTACGACTGCGGTCAGGCTGAGCAAGCACCCTAATTGGCAATCGGACGGTGCCAGTTGCCAAAACCAAACCCCCTGGTAACTACCTAGGTCCCTGCTACCAATGTTGGCGTTTTACCCTGTACGGCATTAGAGAGAATCTCAA
>JAQCKL010000127.1 GCA_027592485.1 Cyanobacteriota bacterium | reverse complement strand
CATCGCATGGGCTAGATGACAATCACCGTCTACATTCTAGCTGTCACCCGTTAGGAAACCAGTGCCGCCCTGATGAATTACAGCGCCTAATTGGGGGATCTGCGGGAATGACTGCTCAGGCCCCTGCCGCAACGGGAATGAAGCGCCGTTAATTAAGGCTTTCCCGTCTTTACAGTCTAGCCATCCTACGGGTTGTCTCGAGTTGATGCAAATGTGTTAACGTCTTTGCACCTAGGGTGTTTGCTAGGTAATCCAATCACTGTCGATTCCTGAATTTATTGCGAGCGTAAGACCATGCCTACCTATGTGGCCACAGGACGAGATAGTTCTGGTCGTAACCGCAAGGAAAAGGTTACAGCAGCTAATCCGAGCGAAGCTAGGAATTTAGTTAAAGATCGAGGCGTCTTCATTCAAGATCTAAAGGAAGAAAGCCCCTTTAGCTTTGACTTTGAAGAACTCCAGACCAGCATGACGTCAGTCACGGTCAAGGATAAGGCTATCTTTTCTCGTCAATTTGCGGCCCTAGTCAATGCCGGTGTGGCTTTGGTTAGAGGCTTGGGGGTACTGGCGGAAGAATGTCCTAACCCCAAACTTAAAAAGTCCCTAGAGGCCATCAATTCCGATGTGCAGCAGGGGACTAATTTGTCCGATGCCATGCGTAAGCATCCCAGCTGTTTTGACAACCTTTATGTCAGCCTAGTACAGGCAGGCGAGGTGGGTGGGGTCTTAGATGAGGTACTCAACCGTCTGGCTAAGCTGCTAGAAGATTTGAATCGGTTGCAGAACCAGATCAAAGCGGCAATGGCTTATCCCGTAACGGTGTCAATTTTGGCCGTGGTGATTTTTGTGGCAATGACAGTATTTTTGCTGCCAACTTTTGCCGAAATTTTTGAGTCATTTGACGCTGATTTACCGCTGTTTACCCAGATCATGATGGGGATTAGCGTTTTCTTGCGCGTCCCCTTGAACTGGGTGTTTATGATTGCCGGCGCGTTTGGTTTAGCTTTTGGCTATCGCCGTTACTACGCGACACCAGCGGGGAAACTAACTATGGATGGTTTTTTCTTGAAGATGCCATTGTTTGGTGATTTGGTTCAAAAAACCGCAACAGCCCGCTTTTGCCGTACCTTTGGAGCCTTATCTCGCTCAGGCGTGCCGATTTTGACGGCCATGGAAATTGTCAGAGATACGGCTGGAAACCAAGTCATCTCTAACGCCATTGATGATGCCCGGAGTGAAATTCAAACGGGTGGCATGATTAGTCTCGCGCTTCAGCAACATCGCTGTTTCCCCGTTATGGCAATTCAGATGATCAGCATTGGTGAGGAAACCGGTGAGTTGGATCAGATGTTGATGAAGGTTGCGGACTTTTACGAAGACGAAGTAGAGCAAGCTGTCAAAGCCCTGACGAGCATTATGGAACCTTTAATGATTGTTTTCTTGGGGGGAATGGTCGGTTCAATTTTGGTTTCCATGTATTTACCCATGTTTAAAATCATGGAAATTGTCCAGTAAGAAGGTTTTGCTCTACCAAGAATTCAATATTTTGCCCAAGATTTGTACAACCCCAAAATTGTACGTGTCTTAATTCATAAACGTGTAAGAAATTGAATTCCTTGACAGGCAAAATTCCTGTTCCCCTTTGGATATCCCTTGGTTTGCGTAACTATGGCACCTATTAGCTTTTTGTCCCCTAGAAAGAAGCGGGATTGTTATCGATGCCATTTAGTCTCAAACAGTGACAAACTCCAGGGTTTGGTACTGGTAATGGTATCGGTGCTCTTGTTTGCAGGGGTTGAATTTGGGGTGAGCCTGCATAGTCATAGTCTGAGTTTGGGTGCGGATTCAGGTCATATGCTCAGTGACGGCATCTCTCTGGGCATTGCCCTATGTGCAACCTGGTTGGCAAGGCGTTCTAGTCGATTGAATGCCGGTGGGAAGTTGGAAACGATGGCCGCATTGGTTAATGGGCTAGGTTTACTGGCCATGGCGATGTGGATTAGCCGTGAAGCCTGGACTCATTTTCAGGGTCCTCCGATAGAAGTATTGAGTTTGCCAATGATGGCTACAGCTAGCTTAGGCTTGCTGATTAACGGTTTTAATTTTTATTGGCTGCAGGGCAGCGACCACCAGAATTTGAATATGAGAGGCATTTCTCTGCATATTGTTGCCGACACCTTGGGGTCTATAGGCGCAATTTTGGCGGCAGTGGCGGTCTTTTGCTGGCAGTGGACTTGGGCCGATACCGTTATTGGGTTTGTGGTGGCCGTAATTGTATCGATTGGTGCGCTTTCTTTAATTGGGCAATGCCTGAGGCAGTTATGGGGTAAGCCGGTTAAGGAACCACAACTTCCTCAGGATTTAGCTCAATTGGGTTGGCTTGAAACTGGCAAGACGGATTTATCTCGACAGATTCTTTAGAGCACTTTGTGGGTATGGGCATGTTGCTTGACATTGTCGTCAGCGGTGACCACGTTTGACAGGTTGAGTACGCGCTTCTTTTGGGTGGAGTAATTGAGTTCGGTGTAGGTGCTGCCGACCGGCAGTAGGGCGGCGGTAGCGGGTCGAGCTTGATAGGTTCGGGCCGCAGCGATCGCCCGATCTACAAAATTTTCGCCTAACTGCACATCGGCTGAGAGGCCCAATAGGCGCTGAGGGTTGCCATCACTAACCACTTGACCAAGGGTGACGCTTTGGATCTGTTGGTACGAGGTGGGCACTTGGTTAAGCACCGATTCCAGATAGGCTGAGGGCACTGGCTCTAGGATGGTCACTTCACGGGTCTCGCCGTCAGTCCGGATGTAGCACGTTGCTATCCCCACGACTAGGTAGCTATCGGTACTAAGGTCTGGGGCCTGGGGCAAGGGGGTTGCGGTAGTCATAATGTACGTATGGAATATCCCTTCCACTGATAAAGCGGGGAATGGGGAAATCCTAGGGAATGTAGTAATAGTTAACGCAGAATTGCTTTAAGGGTTGGCAGCGGCACTGTTGGAGGTCGCTGGAGCCAGGCTGAAGGCTCGGAAATGCTGGGCTTGCTCCTCAATGCGGGTGGCAATGCGATCGCACACCAGGGTACATAATTCAAACGCTAAGTCGTCGGACACACGGTAATAGGCTGACGTTCCCTCAGCTCGACGAGACAGGATGCCAGCCTGCAACATTACCTTGAGGTGCTTCGACACATTGGCTTGGCTGGTGGCTGTAGCGTCAACCAAATCTTGAACGCACTGCTCACCATCCCGCAGCAGATTCAGAATTCTGAGCCGCATAGGCTCGCTGAGAATGCTGAAATAGGTTGCTACCTGCTGGACCACTTCTGTGGGCACAGGTTCCATCGGTTTAACTCCCAACGTTAGGTGAGAAGGCGATCCCCGCCATTTTAACAGCCTTGCTTAGATTGGCAATATCAGGGATAACCCTGATGGGTTTCAATATCGGCCTCGGCGGCATGGGCAATGGCCCGCAGCTGATCGACCATCGCTGCTGCCGCTGAAGGCCATAATCCCCGTTGGTGGGCCTCTAGCAGTCGCTCAGCCATATCCCGTAAAGCCCAGGGGTTATTTTGCTGGATGAACCCTTGGACGGATTCGTCCAGGAGATAGGCGGCGGCCACACCCGCGTACATGTGATCGGCCACGCAATGGGTGGTGGCATCGTAGGCGAACAAGTAATCCACCGTTGCGGCCATTTCAAAGGCCCCTTTGTAGCCATGGCGCATCACGCCGGCGATCCACTTCGGATTCACGACCCGGGAACGATACACCCGCGTGATTTCTTCCCGCAGCGATCGCACCTTTGGGTTTTCGGGCAGCGCATGGTCCCCAAAGTAGGTCTGGGGCAATTTTCCCTGGATTGCCTTAACCGCTGCTGTCAATCCCCCTTGGAACTGGTAATAATCGTCGGAATCCAGTAGATCATGTTCGCGATTGTCTTGGTTATGGAGCACCACTTGCATTTGCGCTAGGCGACTGGAAAAGGCTTCGGGGGCAGCGCGTCCTGCTTGATTGTGACCGTAGGCATAGCTACTCCAGTTGATATAAGCCTGGGCTAAGTCTCTATCGTCGGTCCAGTTTTGGGCCTCGATCAATCCTTGCAAGCCGGCCCCGTAGGCCCCTGGTTTGGACCCGAAAATGCGGTGGCGCGATCGCGTCTGAGCCTGTTCAACGGTTAGACCCTGCTGCTGCCACTGCTGCGCTTCTGCTTGGCTACTGGCGGCCAAAGGATTTTCTGTAGGGGGTTCATCTAAATCAGCCACTGCGGCCACCGCTTGATCAAACAAATCAATCAAATTGGGGAAGGCATCCCGAAAAAAGCCAGAAATACGCAGGGTGACATCGACCCGAGGTCTGCCTAGGGCGCTAAGGGGCAAGATTTCAAAGTCCACCACTCGCCGAGAAGGGCCATCCCACACGGGACGTACCCCCAAAAGTGCCAGGGCCTCCGCCAAATCATCGCCGCCGGTGCGCATAGTGGCGGTACCCCAAACTGAGAGGCCAAGGGCTTGGGGATACTCGCCATGGTCTTGGGTGTAGCGCTCCACTAGAACCTCTGCGGCCCGACGACCCACATCCCAAGCACTCTCGGTGGGAATGGCCCGGATATCCACCGAGTAAAAGTTGCGGCCTGTGGGCAATACATCGGGACGGTTCCGAGTGGGGGCTCCGGCGGGGCCACTGGGGACATAGTGGCCCCCTAACCCTTGCAATAGGTAGGTGATTTCCTGGGTGGTCCCTTTGAGGGCAGGCAGCAAGGTTTCAGCGATCCAGGTGAGTTCGCGCTGGGTGTGGGGCAGGGCCGCAGCGGGTGGGTTGACTCCTTGGATGACCTGGCCTACCCAGTTGGCCGCGTATTGTTCTAAAGCCTCGACCGCATCGCCCAGGGTTCGCCAAGTCTGACTGTCGCTGATGGCAGGTAAAGCTGTAGGGACAAAAGCCTGACCTAAATCAGCGGTCAATGGGTCGAAGGCTAAGTGCCAGTCTAAAGCCAGGGCACGGCTTAAACCCAACCGATCGCCGCTGGGATGGCGAGCGATCGCCACCATTAAATCCCGTAGTTGATCCCCCGTCGGGCATTGGCCAAAAATATGCAGCCCATCTCGGATCTGGGCCTCCTTGAGTTCACAGAGGTACCCGTCGAGTTGGGGTAGAAGTTGGGTAAAGGCCGGTTCAGAGCTTGGAGTGGTGGCGGTGTCAGGGGGAGGCACTTTTGACGAAATCCCCAGATCTTCCAGCAAGCAGGTAGCGGTTAGGGCGGTGAGAATGCGATCGCGAATCAGGGGCAGTCGCTTCGGGTCCAGGCTTTGGGCCTCGTAGTATTCATCCACCAATCCTTCTAACTGTTGGAGGGGGCCGTAGAGTTCGGCCCGAGTCAGGGGCGGGGGGAGGTGATCGATAATGACCGCTTGGGCTCGACGTTTGGCCTGAGCCCCCTCCCCTGGATCATTCACAATGAAGGGATAAAAATGGGGGATCGGCCCTAGGGCAATTTCGGGATAGCAGGTTGCGGAGAGACCAATCCCCTTGCCCGGCAACCATTCTAGATTGCCGTGTTTACCCACATGGACAATGGCGTCAGCCTGAAAGTGGTCCCGCAGCCAGTGGTAAAAGGCGAGGTAATCGTGGGTGGGTTCTAAATCAGGGGCATGGTAGTTAAGGGTCGGATCACGGTCGTAGCCGCGACTGGGTTGAATGCCCACAAACACGTGCCCCATCTGCACGCCAGCGATGGCAAACCCTGGCGCTTCTGGAGACAGTTGCGCTGGGCGACGACCCCTTTCTTCCGGGTTGCCCCAGCGGGCTTGGATGCCGGCTTGTACGACCCCAGGCAATTGCTCGAAATACTGTTGATAATGCTTTAGGGCCAGGGCTTGGTGAATCGGTCGCGCCAGTTGGGACTCTGGATCATTGGTGATCCCAGCGGTGAGACGGGCCATTAAGGCGCTGCTGTCCTCAGGAATATCCTCAAGGTGGTAACCCGCCGTTTTGAGGGCTTGCAAAATCTCGACACAGCTCTGGGGGGTATCGAGGCCGACCCCATTGGCCAGGCGGCCATCGCGATTGGGGTAGTTGGCTAAGACTAGGGCAATGCGTCGCTCCGCCGGGGGCTTACGACGGAGCCGACACCAACTGGCGGCCAAGTCCGCCACAAAGTCGATGCGATCGCCCACCGGCTCATACCCGACCACGGCGGTTTCTAGGGCATCACTGCGGTGCTGGGTGGTTTTAAAGGACACCGCCCGGCTGATAATGCGGCCATCCACCTCCGGCAGGGCCACATTCATGGCAATGTCTCGGGGGCCGAGGCCCATGGGATGGTTTTGCCAAGCCTCAACGGTGCTGCCGCTCAAAATCACCTGTATCACCGGCACATCCAACGCCGTCCACAGATCTAATTTGGGGCTGGCCGTGGAGAGGCGTGCCACGGAAAAGCTCATGGTGTTAAGCAGCAGATCAAGGCCGGGGCCATGGGCTGGGGCGAGGCGGCCTAACAGCTCGGTCTGCACTGCTGGGTCCTGCAAGGAGGAGACATATATGGGCACAGGACTCAGTCCCCGCGCTGCTAGGGCCTCACAGAGGGCATCAATGGGGGCGGTATTGGCGGCCAAGTAATGGGCGCGGTAAAACAACAGGCCGACACGACTCCAGGGGGCAGATGGGGCGGGGGCGTCATCTGGGGCGTTATCTGGGGCGTCATAGGTTCCAATCCGAGGCACCGATTGGGGGATGGGGGGATGAAAATCAGTGCCGAGGCAGCGATCGCACAGATACTGCAACCCATGGCGCAGGTTGTCCACCCCCCCTTCGGTCAGATAACGCCAGAGCTGGTTGGCGATCCCTAAAGAAACGGTGGAGTGGCTGATTAAATCCGGGTCGGGGCGATCGTCCCCCGGTAAAACCACCAACGTAGCCCCCGTCTCGGCGGCGATCGCGGCGGTCACCTCTAGCCCATAGGACCAATAGGCTCGTCCCCCTAACAACCGCAGCACAATCACCTGGGCATGGCGCAAAACCTGGTCGCCATAGGTGTCAATGGTCAACTGTTGCTGAAGCTGTAAGAGATTGGCCACCCGCACCGCTGGCAACCCCTGAGGGGGGGCGGCCATAACCTTAGCCAGGCACTGAATGTCGGTATCGGCAGCGGTCAGAAAAACCACAGGAGCAGGGGTTTGCTCAATAAAAATGACCCCCTCGGTGTCAGGGGTCCATCCCCCTGGAGTGGCGGCCAACCGGTGCATAGGTCAGAAAGCAGCTAAAGAACAGGCCAAATCTGAAAGAACTCTAGTGTAAGAGCCGGGAGTGTTTTTCTGGCGGTTACGATGGGTCCCAGATGTTAACGTGCTCCTCTTATAGCGCTGGCCGCTTTGCTTAGGACACCTCGGATCGCTCTGATCCTTAGCGCAGAAGCAAAATGGCTCGCAGTCTGGTCCTAAGCGGATAGCGACTGCGATAGATCGGCTTAGATCGGTGGATGACCCAGCTGCCTGGTGATAGGACGGCCCACATCTCTGGGGCAGCCCCTTTCCTGTTCTCGTGTCCCATTTCCATTGACCTTCAGCACCTCTGACCCTCAGCACCTCGCGGTGACTGTTTTCCCAGGACAGGCATGGCTCAATCCCAAGAGTTATTACTCAATCAAGTCATCACCAAAATTCGCCAGAGCCTTGACCTGCGGGATATTCTGGCGACGACGGTGGCGGAGGTGAGGCGATTCCTAGGGGCCGATCGCCTACTTATTTACCAATTCTCTGATCAACGGCCTGCCCGACAACCCGATCTAACAGAACA
This sequence comes from Cyanobacteriota bacterium, assembly GCA_027592485.1. GTDB lineage: Bacteria > Cyanobacteriota > Cyanobacteriia > Phormidesmidales > Phormidesmidaceae > PCC-6406. Next base: position 1,859 of record JAQCKL010000127.1, on the reverse strand, counting down.
ATCGACCCCGGTGATGCCCCTCGCCCCAGGGGATCACCAATCGGCCCCGTCGGTAACACCTGCCGCCCAGCCGCCCCCTGGGTATATCACCTATGAAGCCCTGGGTTCTGAGACCCTAACCTCTGTCTTGAGCTTTACCGAAACCACCTGCTTTGGGGGTGATGTTGCCCATTTAACCAAGTACTTGGACGGGTTACCGGTGGCCATCCCAGATGTGACCATGGCCTACCCAGATGCCCCCTGCCTATTGGCCCTTTTACAGCGGGTTCAAGTCAAAGCCCAAATCATTGCCCCGATTGTGATTCATGGAGAGGTCTGGGGACTCTTAATTGCCCATCAGTGCGATCGCCCCCGGCAGTGGAAAAATCAAGAACTGCTGTTGCTCCGGCATATTGCCGAACATCTGGGGGTGGCGATTCAACAGGCTCAGCTTTATGAGCAATTACGGGAGCAAGCCCAGTCCTTAGAAACCTGTGTGGTGGGCCGCACCCACGAGCTACAGGATGCCCTGGCCTCGGCTCAGACTGCCAATCAGGCCAAGAGTGAGTTTCTGGCTACGATGAGCCATGAACTGCGCACCCCCCTAACCTGCATTATTGGCATGTCTGCCACCCTATTGCGCTGGTCCTTTGGGGATCTCAGTGCCCGGCAGCGCGAGTATCTCAACACCATTCACACCAGTGGCGAGCAACTCCTGACCGTGATTAACGACATTCTGGAAGTGGCCAAGATTGAAGCGGGGCGAGTCGCTTTGGATGTGAGTGAAATCACCCTGAGCACCCTGGTTCGTCAAAGCCTTGAACCCTTTCGAGCCCTAGCGCGCGATCGCCAGATTGAGCTTACCTCCGATACCACTCTGTTAGCCGGAAACGACACCTTTTCGGGCGATGGGCGACGCATCAAACAAATCCTTAGCAACCTCCTCAGCAATGCCTTGAAATTCACTGCGCCGGGGGGACGGGTCACCCTACGGAGCCGACGGGAAAACCAAGTGGCTATTTTCCAGCTCGAAGACACCGGGATCGGCATTTCCGATGCCCAAAAACCTCTCTTATTCACTAAATTTCAGCAACTGGAACCCAGTCGCCAGCGCCGATATCAGGGCACGGGCCTGGGTTTAGCCCTAACGAAACAACTGGTCGAACTGCACGGGGGCAGTATCAGCGTCAACTCTCGGGAGGGGGTCGGGTCTGTGTTTACGGTGCGCCTCCCCGCCCAGCGTCTAACCACCGCCGCTGCCGCCCAAACCTTAGAGCCAACGACGCTGCCTGAGCCGGTGGTGGGCCGCATTGTCTTAGTGGAAGACCAGGAGGACATGGCTGGGTTGATTTGCGATCTGTTGACCGCTGCTGAATATCAGGTGATCTGGGTGATTGAGGGGTCACGGGTCGTCGAGCAGGTGGCCCTGCTACAACCGGCGGTCGTGATTATTAGCATGGGCCTGACCGGTGTGGATGGCTACCACGTCATCCAGGCCCTGAGGGATTCTTTGGTGACGGGTTCGGTGAAGATGCTAGCGCTGGCGTCTGAAAAAGAGGCGGACCGCCCAGTGCAGGGCGTTGATGCGGTGCTCCCGTACCCCTTGCAGCCAGAACAGTTAGTGGATGCCATCAATCGGCTCACGACCGTCGCAGAGGTGAAAGTCACGCGATAATTGTTTTTCCCAGAATGCTGGGTTCTGGTTGGATCGGGTTACGTTCCAATCAATAGAAGCTAGGTTATCCTAAACTAGCTTCTGGGAATGCAACCATTTTTGGAGCCTTCCTACTGTTCATGCCCCCGTTTAGAATCTATATAGCAGTCGCCAATTGCATTAAGACATAAGCTAGAAGCATTTCCCATCTCCGGTGAGTGCCATG
>JAQCKL010000126.1 GCA_027592485.1 Cyanobacteriota bacterium | reverse complement strand
ACTTGTCGCAACTTATACCCTGAGAGCTTTTATTACTTCAAGACCGACTTTTCAAACATCCTCTGAGCTGATAAATCATCAAAACTAGATAAATGAGTATAGAAACCAAAGAATATTCAGGTTACTGGTGGTTTTCTGAGAATCCTGACAAAACAGTTTCAGGAACTCTATCCATAGATGAGTATGAGGGTATTGAACTTAGAACAATTGGTTCATTGCTTCCACAACACTCTTTATTTCAGGATTGCATTGATTTTCCTTCCCAAGAAATTCTGCTTGGACAAACAGTTGACGGCAGTTGTATTACACTGGTCAAACCGATTTGCACTAGCCAGAATGAAAGGTCAAGCAATATATTTGCTGATTTATCTAAGTCCACCCACAATACAAATCTTGCTGTTATTGGAAAGAGACACTTTTCATCTCAAGATGAAATTGTATTTAGTTCAGCAAAAGTTAGCTTTAATCTCCTAGATGAGTGGCTATGTAAATCAGGATTTACTGCTCGCCCAGAACGCAATCAACAAGGCCAACCAACGAAGTTCAATCTTGAATATGAATGTCCAGAAGTTCTAGAATTTGACATAGATTCTATTGAGGCAAAATTTAAAGCAAGCTACATATTTCAATGGAAAAAATCGAATCTGCAATGGCATCTAAGCCACCAACCCTTTTTGGAAATCTCTCCAGCTAAACCAAAAAGATTTGATTGGTACTCAGAAAAATTTGAGAGCTTAAGAAGATTTTTAATAGTTATGACAGGATTTCCAATATCCATCAGCAAAATAGTTGGTTACGGAAACGAGGTTCTTGTCAATAGCAGAAGCGATTTTAAAGATAAAGAAAAGTTTAAAATCCACCAAAAAATACATCGCAGCTTCCTCAACACAGATCATAAATATTCTGCCCATTTGCTAATGAACTTAACTCTCTTAGGAGTTGGACTTGATAAGGTGTTGAATAGCTGGTTCCAAAAATCCGAAATTCTAGATCCAGCAATCATTTTGTATACAGCTACGCTATCTATAGATCTGGGTTATGTAGAGTTTCGTTTTCTTAATTATACGCAAGGTTTAGAAGCTTTGCATAGACGTGTTTTTGGTGGCAAATACATAACAGATGATGAATATGAGTCTATTTCTAGCACGCTCATTGAAAGTATTCCTAAAGAAGTCAGCAGAGATCATCGACGCTCATTGGAAAGTAGACTCAAGTATGGGCATGAATATTCGCAGCGAAAGAGGATAAAAATTTTACTGGATGATGTATGGATAGGATGCTTGGATGGCTTTATCGAAGACAAAGCTAGTTTTGTCGAAAAAGTCGTCAATACAAGAAACTATTTAATTCATTTCGACTCTTCCTCCGTATCAAAAGCAGTTTTCGGATCTGATATTTTTTATATGGCAGAGCGCCTTAAGATTTTACTTGCGACGCATATATTGATTCAGTTAAATATTCCTAGAGAAAACGTATATCGGGCTATTAATAATTTCAACTCGTTCTCCCATTTGAAATGTCGAACACCTTAGCTGAACTGTGTTGACAATAAAGTTCTACATGATAAGTCGTTGCATTGTTTAGCCTGATATCATGATTTTTATAGCCATTTCTACTTTGAATAAGGCTGAAAAACCTCCGACACTTTCATCTTGCCATCGGGTTGCCTATTGAGGACGTAGGTTTTGCAATAGCTGTGGTGGTCACGACATCAAGCACGAGTAACGTCTGTTTTGCCTCAAATTACTGCAACTTTGCGGTAGAAGGAGAAAATTCATGCAAATCACAATCAACTTACCCCCCGATCTAGAGCAAGACTTGATTCGCCAAGCCGCCCAATCCAATGTTCTGCTGCAAACCTTGATTTTGCAGGCTTTACGTCAGGTGGTGCAAACCCCATCTGCACTGGCGTCTCAATGGCCAGAAACGATCTTGTCCTACCAAAGCAGCCCTGACTTCCCTGCCTTTGAGTCCTATCGCGACGAATTGCTTCCGCCCCGTGAACCGGAGCTATTTTGATGCGTTATCTCCTCGATACTTGCGTCATCAGCGACTTCATTAAAGGCGAGGCTGGCACGACTAACAGACTTAAGCAAACGCCACCCCTTGATGTAGCTGTTTCAACAATCACGGTTATGGAACTACGCTACGGCTTGGCCCTCAACCCGCAGCGAGCGCGAAAGATTGAACCGGCAATTGCTAGCCTCTTATCCTCTATAACCACCCTCCCTTTCAACAACGCAGAAGCTGAGCAAGCGGCTCAAATCCGGGCATTACTCAAATCCCAAGGTCAACCCATTGGTGCCTACGACATCTTGATCGCAGCTACTGCGCTTAGCCATAACTTGACGATGGTTACTGCAAACCAACGAGAGTTTGAGCGGGTTCCTGATTTACAGATCGAAAATTGGCGGCAATCTTAGCTGAGCGTTTGGGGCTAATCGCAGGCTAAAGCTGCTTAGGAGCATCGGCTTCAAAGCCATTCCTGCTTTAACCGACATTCCGCCCTCTCAACTGGCACATTGGGTATTTAGAACGAAAGAATGAGGATCGCAGGAATTTTCTCTCGCCGAATTATCAATAACCAATCCTTGTCAAGAAGGTCCTGAAAGTAGTTAAAATGAACTGCAAGAGTCTGGAATGCCCTGTCTGCAATGGTTTCAGTCTTAATTCCTGAGTGTGACACTTCGGAGTGCGGAAAGTGGGCTTTAAATAAGGCTGCAACACCTCCGGCACCTTCACCGTGCCATCCGGCTGCTGATAATTCTCCAACACTGCCGCCATCGTCCGCCCGATCGCCAGCCCCGACCCATTCAACGTGTGCAAAAACTGCGTCCCCTTCTGCCCCGCCACCTTAAAGCGAATGCTGGCCCGCCGCGCCTGGAAATCCCCACAATTCGAGCAGCTCGAAATTTCCCGGTAGGTCTGAGCCGACGGCATCCACACCTCCAGGTCATAGGTCTTGTTCGCCGAAAACCCCAGATCCCCCGTACAGAGCTCAATCACCCGATAGGGCAGCTTCAGCGCTTGCAAAATCGCCTCAGCATCCGCCACCAGGGTTTGGTGCTCCGCCTCAGAGGTGTCGGGGTGGACGAACTTATACATCTCCACCTTGTTGAACTGGTGTAGCCGGATCAGACCCCGCGTGTCGCGGCCATAGCTGCCCGCTTCCCGGCGAAAGCAGGGGGTATAGGCGCAGTAGTGCAGGGGCAGATCCTCCGCTGGCAAAATCTCGTCCCGGTGCAGATTAGTGACGGGCACCTCCGCCGTGGGCGATAGCCACAGGTCATCGTCCTTGCATTGGAAGCTCTCTTCTTTAAACTTGGGCAGTTGACCCGAGGCGGTGAGGGAGGCGGTATTCACCAGGTAAGGGGGCATCACCTCGGTGTAGCCGTGGCGGGTGTGGCGGTCGAGCATAAAGGTGAACAGGGCACGCTCTAGGGCAGCCCCTTGCCCGATCAGGGTGACAAAACGACTCTGGGCGATTTTGGCCGATCGCTCAAAGTTCAGCAGCCCCAAAGCTTCGCCGATTTCCCAGTGGGGTTTGAGGGGTGCGCCTGCGGGAGCCTGGGGAATATATTCATCCCCCCAACGGCGAATCTCCACATTCTCGGTTTCGTCCTTGCCGTCGGGGGTGGTGGCGCTGGGCAGGTTGGGCAGCCCTAGCAAAATGGCCTCGATCTGCCCTTTGAGATCTTTTTCTTGGGGGTCGAGTTCCGCCAGTTGGGCCTTGACCTGGTTGCCCTCTTCCCGCAGGGCGAGAATATCAGCGCCTTTGGGGTCGGCCCCTTGGCGGATTTGCTGACCCACCGCCTTGCCGATCTCATTACTGCGGGCTTGGAGCTGCGATCGCTGGGTTTCCAATTCCCGCTGCTGCTGATCCAGATCGCGCAGGGGAGCCAGGTCATAGTCCCCGCGCCGCCCTAAAGCCGCCTGGATATCGTCAAAGTTTTGTCGAATTTGCTTCAGATCCAGCACGCCCGTCCGCTCCCGCTCTCGCCACTACCGACCAACAATTGCCGCCGCCAATTGTCGAGCATAGCAGGAAGCTTTCAACCTGAGACACCCTCGACGGTAATGTGACCGACCCTGACAGTCACGGCCCCGTGGCACACTGGCAGTAATCGCCGCCGCCGCCGTAGAGGCGCTAACACCATGTCCCCGGTTTCCAAGGACCAAAACGCCGCCATTCAAGCCGTGCTGCTGGACTGCGGCCAACAGGCCCAAGCCGCCGCCGCCCAACCCTTTGAGGTGTTTGAGAAGGGGTTTGAGGACTATGTCACCTCGGTAGATCGGGCCTTAGATACTCAGCTTGCCCAGGCCTTTAGCCGCCAGTTTCCCGCCGATGGCGTCGTCACCGAAGAAAACCGGTGCTCAGCGGCAGCCTTTAGCTGCACCCAGCATCACCCCAACCGGCGGCTCTGGCTGATCGACCCCATTGACGGCACCGAAGATTTTATCCACCACGGCCAGTACTATTCCCTCATGGTGGGGCTTTTAGCCCAGGGGACACCCCAGGCAGGCTGGATCTACGGCCCTGCCCAGGAGCGGTTTTATTGGGGTGGGCCAGACTGGGGCCTGTTTCAGTTGGGGCAGGGGGGGGAAGCCTTGCCCCTAACCCCTTCAGCCCCCCCCGATGCAGGGGGTGACCACTGCCCGATTATCTTGGGCGATCGCGACGAGCGCCGGTTTGGGCGGGCGATCGCGGCGGCGGTTCCCCAACTCCAGAGCTATGCCCTGGGCAGCTACGGCCTCAAGGTGATGGAGGTGATCAAGGGTCAAGCCGGTTTATACATCTATTTGAATGGGCGGGTCAAACTGTGGGACACCACCGGCCCCCTGGCGCTAGCCCAAGCGGCGGGGCTGGTCTGTTGCGATTTGGACGGGGAGCCGATTCGGTTCGATAGCACCGGGGTCTACCCCCATAGCTTGATACACCGCCAGCCGATTGTGGTGGGGTGGCCCAGCTATGTCGATCGCTTCCTGGCCCCGATCCGCCAGACGGTATTGACCGTGCGGGCCGCTGAGCTGGGCATCTAATTTTCTTCCCTGCCCAAAAGTGCTGCGTCATTTTGGCTGCAACAAATGGGATGGAAGGACTTACAACCCAACCCCCGGACACATGGGGTTGGGGATTGTTTGCGCTGCCCCCAAATCCCGCCGAAGGGATAGCCCTGAAAAGGGGTTAAGTTCGCGTTATGACTAATAAAAACTATTTATATGTTTTGCAATAATAAATTTGCCTAGATTATAGATAGTCTATACATAGTGTTGCCATCGGAATGGGGGCGGCGAGTATCGTCCCAATGGCGATGGCGGCATCACCGGTGCTGACCAGCCGGTCTGGATCGGACTATGGTCACTGCGGTCCCAACGCGATCGCAACAGGACTAGAGGTCTGACACCTTATCTTCGGTAGCTTTGCAATCCTGCAGCCAACCCATTCAGGCGATATTTTTGTGAACAGCTCTCAATCGTCATCCCTACCTTGGTATCGCTGGCTGAATAGTAAATACGTCATCCGACTGTTAGAAACGGTCCAGGACTTTATCGTCATTTGCCTATGTATTGGGCTGTTCAGCTTTATGATTTTGCAGCTCAGAGAAATGGCCCTGTCCTTGCTGCCGCCTTTGCAGCTTCAACCGGTGACGTCGGATATTTTGTCGTTGCTGATCCTGGTTGAATTGTTTCGTCTGTTGATTATTTATCTACAGGAGCACCGCGTTTCCATTGGCGTCGCGGTTGAAGTCTCCATTGTCTCTGTCCTCAGGGAAGTCATTGTGCGTGGGGTGTTGGAAACCCCTTGGGCACAAGTATTGGTCGCTTGTGTTTTTCTGCTGGCCTTGGGGGCGTTACTGGTGATTCGGGTTTGGTTACCCCCGACCTTTGAGGGGATTGATCCAGAGCAACTGGTCTCAGAGCGTCATCGATCGCGTATGCATGAAACCGCCCATCAGGCTCAGCCCAGGCCGTTTCAGGGGTACCAAGATTCTGGTTTAGGGATAGAGGCCAACTTGCCCCTCACTCAGCCCCATTAGCCCCATGGGACCGAGTTTGCTGCCAAGGGGAGCCATTGCATGAACGCCTCCGCTCAACTCTCGGGATGCGTAGGTTGAGCGGAGGCAAAACCGGATGGACTGGATTGACCCGATTGTCCCAAAACCCTAGGGTTTTGGATTATGCTGCCTCCGTACCCCCCGTATCTTGAAGGTGTGAGAGGCGCGGATGCCAACCCAAAACCTACAGCGATCCACAGATTTAGACAGCCTTGATCAGGCCATTGCCGCCGCCCAGACTTACCTGCTTTCCCTCCAGACCCCAGCCGGATATTGGTGGGCGGATTTAGAGTCCAACGTCACGATCACCGCTGAAATTATTCTGCTCCATAAGATTTGGGGCACCGATCGCGACCGGCCCCTGGCTAAAGCGGAGGCGTATTTGCGATCGCACCAGCGGGACCACGGCGGTTGGGAGCTGTTTTATGGGGATGGGGGCGACCTCAGCACCTCGGTGGAAGCCTACACGGCGCTGCGGGTGCTGGGGGTTCCGGCAAGTGACCCAGATTTACTGCGGGCCAAGGCTTTTATTCTGAGCCGGGGGGGCATCAGCAAAACCCGGATTTTCACCAAGTTTCACCTGGCCCTGATCGGCTGCTACGACTGGCAAGGGCTACCCTCCCTGCCCGCCTGGGTGATGCTCCTAGAGTCGCCCTCCCCCTTCACCATTTACGAGTTATCCAGTTGGGCGCGGGGCAGCACCGTGCCGCTGTTGGTGGTGTTTGACCAAAAGCCGGTGTACGAGATCGCCCCGGCGATCAAGGTAGATGAACTGTACGCCGAGGGCCGCCAAAACGTCCGCTGGGAGCTGCCCCAGAATGGCGACTGGAGCGATATTTTTCTCTGGTTGGATAAAGGCTTCAAATTGGCGGAGTCGATGAACCTGGTTCCCTTTCGGGAGGAGGGGATTCGCAAGGCCGAAAACTGGATTTTGGAACGGCAGGAGGCTACGGGGGATTGGGGCGGCATTATCCCGGCCATGCTCAACTCCCTGCTGGCCCTGCGGGTGCTGGGCTATGACGTCCATGATCCGGTGGTGCAACGGGGGCTGCAAGCGGTGGATAATTTCGCCATTGAAACCGCCGAGACCTACTGGGTGCAGGCCTGCGTGTCGCCCGTGTGGGACACCGGCCTCTCCCTGCGGGCCTTGACGGACTCGGGGTTGGCACCGGACCATCCCGCCCTGGTGAAGGCGGGGGAGTGGTTACTGGGCAAGCAAATCCTCGATTACGGCGACTGGATTGTCAAAAATCCCCAGGGGCAGCCCGGAGGCTGGGCCTTTGAGTTTGAGAACCGCTTTTATCCCGATGTGGATGACACCGGCGTGGTGGCCATGGCCCTGCAGGATGTCACCCTGCCCGATGAGGCGTTGAAAAAAGCGGCGATCGCCCGCGCCGTCCGCTGGATCGCTACCATGCAGTGCAAAGACGGGGGCTGGGCCGCCTTTGACATCAACAATGATCAGGACTGGCTGAATGCGGTGCCCTATGGGGACCTGAAAGCCATGATCGACCCCAGCACCGCCGACATTACGGCGCGGGTGCTAGAGATGCATGGTCGCCTCGCTCGGGATCCAGATCTGGTCAAAGGGTATGGGGGGGAATTAAGCGATCGCCGCCTGGCCCGCGGCCTAGACTTCCTCATCCGTGAACAGGAGGCCGACGGCAGTTGGTTTGGCCGTTGGGGGGTGAACTACCTCTATGGCACCAGCGGCGCGCTGTCGGCCCTGGCCCTGGTTGCCCCAGAGCGCTGCCGGGTCAACATTGAACGGGGGGTGGCCTGGCTAGTGGGCTGTCAAAATGCCGATGGCGGCTGGGGTGAAACCTGCCGCAGCTACAATGACCCCGCCTTAAAAGGGCAAGGTCCCAGCACCGCTTCGCAAACCGCTTGGGCGCTGTTGGGCTTAATCGATGCGGCTGACTGCGCTGATGCGGCCGCCCACAGGGCCATGGCCACCGGGGTTGAGTATTTGCTCACCACCCAGAACCCCGATGGCACCTGGGACGAAGTCGAGTTTACCGGCACCGGTTTTCCGGGTCACTTTTATATCCGTTACCACCTCTATCGCCAGAACTTTCCGATGATGGCCCTGGGTCGATATCGACAATTGCAGGCCTAACCGCGATCTCCTAACGCCCCTAGCTACTCGCGAAGCGGATTGCTGGGCAACATAACTATTGGACACTTTGCTGAGGACGCCAAGGATCCAGCTGTCTTGGAGCTTGGACCGGCAGCGATGCCTTTGTGCGTTCTTTTACAGGCTACCTGGGCCTGGTCGGTTAATTCACGTGAAAATTTATGCCGCCAAGCGTTAACCCCTGGCAATCCCACAACATCTCTCTGCGCTGGATTTTAGTGGTGCCATTTGTGGTCCAGATTTTTGCCGCCGTTGGGTTGACCGGATGGATCTCGTTTCAAAACAGTCAGAAAGCCGTTAATGATTTAGCCCGCCAACTGCGCCATGAAATTGCGGCGCGAATTGATCAAAAGCTCACCGACCACCTGGATAACGCCCTAATCGTCACCCAAATTAATGTTGATGCTACCCAATCAGGGCAACTCAATCTCGATGACTCTGAACAGGCCCGAAAATATCTGCTCGCCCAGCTCGGACAATTCCCGATGCTGAGCGGGATTACCGTGGCAACCGAAACCCCTGCTTATGCGGGCCTAGTGCGATCGCCCCAGGGACGACTGATCTTTACCCTCTGGAATCGTCAGGACGGCGGCATTATTGACTATTACTTAACTGACCCAGGTGCCATTGATTCTATTTCTGAAATTGGCCTGGATTACGACCATCGCCAACGCCCTTGGTATGCCGACACCGTAGCCTCTGGCCAGCCCCTTTGGCAAAGTCCTTACGTCACCCTTAACCCATCCCGGCTGGTGATTTCGATTGATCGCCCCTTTTACAATGAACAAGGTGATTTGCAGGGGGTCTCTGATGCGGAACTCTCTTTATCTGCAATCAGTGACTTCTTAAGGGAACTAGATATTAGCAAGACAGGAAAAGTCTTGATCCTTGAAAAGAATGGATACCTGGTCGCCACCTCAACCCTTGAGCAACCCTTTCGAATCAATAGGAGTACAGGCGAATCTGAGCGGTTGCATGCCCAGGACAGTAGCAATCCAGTCATTCAAGAAACCGTGCAGCTTCTCGACATAGAGTTTGCAGGCCTTGAAAATATTACAGGGACTAATCAGCTCGACCTGACCCTGGGCAAGCAAAGAAACTTTGTTCAGGTTGTGCCGTTCAATGCTTATTTGGGTCTCGATTGGCTCGTGGTTATCATTGTCCCCGAGTCAAACTTTATGGCCACGATCCACCGTAACAATCAGATTACGGCGATGCTCTGTCTCATGGCCTTGTTGCTAGCGACTGGCATAGGGTTACTGACCGCAAGTTGGCTGGTGAGACCGATCCAGAAAATCACCGCCGCTGCCGATGCCCTCGCCCAGGGAAGCTGGCAACAGCCGATCCCTAATGCCTTCTCAGGGGAGTTAACCCTGCTGGCTCGTGCCTTCAATCAAATGTCTACGCAACCTGGTTGACTGACAAAAGTTTAGTCAGGTTGATAGAGAAAAGAGCGCACCTTG
>JAQCKL010000125.1 GCA_027592485.1 Cyanobacteriota bacterium | reverse complement strand
CCTGGTCTTCCCAGCGGGCAAAGCTGCCGAAAATGCCGACCCCGCCATTGCCGCCGTCGCCGCCGTCGCCGCCATGGCCGCTATTGACCCCGCCATTGCCGCCGTTGCCGCCGTTGCCCGCATTGCCGAAGCCCCCAAAGCCCCCGCCCCCGCCAAAGGCGATAGTGCCAATGCCGTTGACGCCCACACCACTGACGCCCGCGATCGCCCCCCGATTGGCTTTGATTTTTTCGCGGGTGCGGTTGATTTCCACCGTTAAGCGGGGGCTTTCCCATGGGGCCGGGTCGGTCGGATCGGCATGGGCCAGGTTTACAGAATGGATATCGGTCAGATTGACGCCATCCACCCCCACGACAGCGCCGCGATTGCCCTTCAGTCGCACCCGCTGAGACTGGATGCTGACCTGGGCGGGGCTCCGCAAACTGCCCTGGCCACCCACGGCTTGATTTTCCACAAACTGGACCCGACTGAGCCGCACGGCTCCCCGATCAACCAACAGTCCACCCCCCATCCCCGCGCTGCCCCCCCCGCCATTCTGGCCATCACCCCCCAGGACTCGGCCATGGGCCAGGGTCAAATCCTGGAGGGTGACCGCTCCCCCATTGATTTGCAAAACGCGATGCTGGTCGTTGCCGCTAATGGTTGTGCCCTGGCCCCTCAGGGTAAGGGATTGGGTAATGGGAGGGAGGGGGCTTTGTAGAATGATTTCCCCCTGGATGCCGCCCAAATCAATCACATCCGCATCGGGGTCGGCATTGGCTTGGGTAATGGACCAGCGCAGGGAGCCCTCACCGGCATCGGCAGCGGTATTAACTTTCAGGGGCGTAAGGGGGCTGGCCAATGCCGTTGTCTGGAACCCTGCGAAGAGCAAGCCGCCGCAGAGGGCTGCCGCGATCAATCCTCGGAGGCTAGCGGCTATCAGGGGCTGGGAGCGCCCCCAGATAATGGTTCGAAAATCATCACGGTCAGCCATGGGTCTCTCCCCGTTGCTTATGCCAAAACCAGATTGAATAGCACCACCATGGCGATTAAGGCGATCGCAATCATGCCCGCCCCGATTAAATCGGTTTTCCGGGACGGGGGCTGATGGGCGGGCTGCAGCCAAAACCCCAGCCATCGCGTTACCAACGGCATCACCGCCCAGGTCAACAGGGAGGAGGTGATCAGGTTATTCACAATCATCGCGCTGGGCAAAGACCATGACTGCATCAGTCCCAAGGCCCCAAATAGCGCCGATTGGATGATCACCGTCGGGTAAAGACCCAAGACCACCGCCGCATTCTGCTTCCAGGCTGGGGGGCCGAATCCCCACTGTTCGGTGCCGGTCTGGCGAGAGAACCAGCCTTCGAGACCGGTGGCAAAGGACATGAACTGATAAGAGGCAAAGACCTGACGACCGGCTTCGATGAGCACTTCGCGATCGCGGGATTTGAGCCACTTTTTCAGCAGGTCTGGGGACTCAAAATGGATGATGGAGTACCACTTGAGGGGCTGATCGGGCTGGGACCCTTTGACGGGGGAATAGAGATCCGTGCGGATGTAGCCCTTAAAGCGCTTGGCTTTGCGGGTCAACTGCGAGTGCCACCAGCGAAAGGCCAGCCCTTTACCACTCGGGACGATATGTTCCACCACCAGACTGGCGTAGGCCAGCGAACTCACGTCACTATCAGCCATTAGTACTGCTTTTGCTGGGCATAGGATTGCGATTGCCCCGGCGGATTCGATCGCGAGGGCTGATTGCCGAGGTAGCGATCGCGCTGGGCCGGGTTCTGCTGACTGGGGTTGGATTGGGAGGCCGCCGTTGGCATCGAGACAAACTCCGCTTGCACCCAACCCTCGGCATAGGGAGGATTGTCAAAGCGAACCGCATCCCAGGTGATGCCCTGGTTGCTACCCACCTGTTCGATAACGGTGACCCCATCACCACTAATGCCATAGCCGACCGGGCCGGGTCGGGTAGCGGGCTTGGGGTAAATCGCAATTGGGGTATCTGGCTCTGGCCCCACCAATGTGGCAGGCTGATTGATCGCTTGGTTTCCTGGATAGTCTGCAGCCCAACTGCTTGCGGGGGGAATGACCAGGGTGAGCAGGGCGATCGCCGATATGACTAGGCTTACCGCTGCCAACCTGATCATGCTCCATCGGTGCCTGTAGATAGCCATAGGAATTTAGCGTGGGGTGTTGAGGGGCAGTGTATCTGGGCGGAGTGGGGACCCGTCGTCGCCCCAGATACAATGGAAACACTGTGTATACGGTACACAAAAAATAGTTCCCTACTCATGATCTGTGGCCTTATCTTCCCGCCCCCCGATCCAGCGTCGCAAATCCCTCTCCGAACAGGTCTATAGTGCCTTGCGCACGGGCATATTGACCGGGGAGTTGGTGCCAGGCAGTCGCCTAATTGAGACGCAGTTGACTGAATGGCTGAAGGTCAGCCGCACCCCTTTGCGTGAGGCTTTGCGCCAGTTGCAGAAAGAAGGATTGATTACCGCTGACACCCATGGGGGTTTGCGGGTGATCACCATCTCCGCCACCGATGCGGCGGAACTTTACGATTGTCGCATGGCCCTAGAGCAATTATCGGTGGCGGGGGCCTGCGACCATGCCACCGCTGCCCAGCTCACTGCCTTAGAAGACTATGTGATGCAAGCGGAAGCCCGAGGCTCCCAATCCCCCCAAATCAAAACCCTTTTGCAGTGGTTAGATCTGGACTATCAGTTTCATCATCTGATTGCCGAAAGCTCTGGGAACCGGCGACTGGTGTCTTTGCTTGACCAGTTGTTCGATGCCATGGCCTTGCTCCGCATCCAGACGTTACAGCACAACCCATCGGTCCTCGATATTCGACTCGAACACCGCCAAATCTACGAGGCGATCGCCCAACGGGATGCTGCAACGGCCACAGAAGCCGTGCGGTTTCATTTATTAGCCAGTAAGGCGCGGGTCGTGCAAGAGATTCAGAGCTTGCATCTAAGCCAGTAAAGGCCCTCGTCACCCAGTCTGCCAGCATCCCCCGCCAGGACAGCCAATAAAAACCCCCAATGGTTAAAAATTGGGGGCCTACATCCTTAGTTGGTAGTCCTAAAAAGGTAAGGATGGTTGTAATCCTTTTTCTGAAAGGGTTTCGACCAATAAAGCTAGCTTCTGAGTGCCGAAGTATCCTGGTTCTGCACAGGCTTTCAACCCACAATCCACGGGAGAATCGGTATTCCAGCCCTCAATAAGTACATATACTTAGCGCCTGCGAGAAGGATGTAAATCTTGATATCCCTTGCTGCATATAAGATTCAGCCATCCTTACCTATGGGGCACTACCCTCTTAAATACTAAGCTTCGCTCAATCAAATATTTCAACTGTTAGGAACAATCAAATTTCAGGTTCAGACTTTTATTTCTTGTCTGTACCTAAAGCACTGACAATGCCTTTTTAAGCTTTTCCATTTCGGCTTGGAGCTGCGCTCCTTTCTCGGGTTGAATGATGGCTTTGGCACAACCACTCTGCTCTAATTTCATGCAAAGGGTAGGTAGACTAGTTGCCCCTAAGGAAGCACTGCTCGATTTTAAGGAGTGAGCTGCAAATTCCACTTGTTCTGGATCTTGTTCGGCGATCGCCTTCAGAATAGTCGCCATGAGTTCCTCCGCTTCAGCCAAGAAGAGATCCCGAATCGATGCAAAGATCTCAGAACCAATTCCCCCTAAGGGTTCAAAGTAAATGGTGAGCGCATCCATATCGATAACCTTGCCCTCACTCGTTTCTACCGGCTGAGCAGTCGAGTCCGTAACCCTGGCAGGACTTTCTCCCGAATCATCCGTTGGTTCAATCGTAAGTTCTAGTTTATCCATAGTGTTAAGGTCAGATGGTGAGATGAATGTTGAGGCTGGGACTTTTTTAAGGGTGCCGAAAAGTTTTTCTGGGTGCAGCAGTGTACTGGTATGATAATCCATTTCGACTGCCAAAAAGCGTTTGATATCGCCTTCCATTGCACTAGCCATCAAAGTCACAAGATGGCGGTGATGCGCCGAAATCTACATTTCACAAATACGTTAATTGGCTATTAATCCATCCATTTTTGACCTTTATATCTCCATCCAAACCACGTTGTGGGGCTGTCGTTTTAGGGCGTCAATAACCCCATAGCCATTGCCGACAGCATCGGGACGATGTCTCGTATGGCTCAACCCAGTGATGATCAGCTTTGGTTCTCATAATGCCCTGTTTCCATGGGAATCTAAATTCGTATATAGCAGTCGCCAGTCCGGTTAGGACAAGACTGCGAGCCCACTTGCTTCTGCGCTAGGGATCGGAGCGGTCCTAGGTGTCCTAAGCAAAGTGGCCAGCGCTATATATGCCCATTCAGGCATTGTGCTTTGTTGAAAATCACGCTAAGCGGTTGTTTGACAAGCCCTCCACCCTTGATTTGACGACAGGTATCACCCAGAACAGGCAATGGCAGCATCAAGGTTTAAGCCGATGCACGGAACCTTTCCAGGCGTAGTTGGATGGGCAAAGCTTGCGTGAATTCTGGGGAACTTTGAATTCTGGTTTCTCCCGAAATGGGGGGCGGAGGGTAGGGGTGATTATTCCCTAAGTCAATTGCGGTGGTTATTGTCGTAGCGAATTCGAGCCCCGGCCCACTGCAATTTACTGCGGAGGGTGCGGTAGTAGGAGTACTCCTGATTCAAAATAATAAAGTGGGCCAGACAGCGGGCCATGGAAATATCGACCCGCTGCCCTGGCCAAATGGACGTCGCTAAAACCCCATCCATCCAGAGTTTGGTGGCATGGTCTGGGTCCGCTAAGGG
Source organism: Cyanobacteriota bacterium (assembly GCA_027592485.1). Lineage (GTDB taxonomy): Bacteria > Cyanobacteriota > Cyanobacteriia > Phormidesmidales > Phormidesmidaceae > PCC-6406. The sequence continues at coordinate 4,905 of JAQCKL010000125.1, read as the reverse complement.
CCAGACGCTGACCACACTCCCGGCGGGCAAAACGATAGGACGGCTGGAGAGGCTGAGGGGACAAATGGGGGTCACCACCATTGCCTGCATTCCCGGATGCACAATCGGACCATTGGCCGCTACGGTATACCCGGTGGAGCCGGTGGGGGTGCTAATCAACAAACCGTCCCCCTGGTACTGGTCCACTACTTCCCCGTCAATTTCCATCTCTAAAACAGAGGTAATCATGCGATCGGGGGAGGCGGGCTTGACGCACATTTCATTCAGGGCCACATAGCAGTCACTCACCGGTTCGCAGTCCTGGGCGTTGCGGGGACCTTCAAAGATTTCGGCCTGCAACATCATCCGTTGCTGGACGGCAAAGCGATCGCCCTGCAACCGCACCCAAATCTGCTCAAAGTCGAGATCCTCGGGGGACTCTGACAGAAACCCCAGGTGCCCCCCAATATTGATGGCCAGGATGGGGATATCCTCAAACGCTAAGTTACGGGCGGCGGCTAGGGCCGTACCGTCCCCCCCCAACACCACCGCCAGGTCAATTTTGTCGGTGGTGGAGGCCAGAAACACCGGGTAGGGGTTATCCCTGGGGCCACTGGGACCCAGAAGGACGTGGCATCCGAGGGCTTCGAGTTGACGGGCGCAGGCTTCCGCCTGGCTTTTGCTTAACCGGCTTCCGGCTTTGTGGGCAATGATGACTTGCTTAAGCTGCACAATTTTGGGCCTATAACGGCTTGGGGGCACTCCCTTTTTAGCGCTGATTGAGGGTTTGGGGTGAATGGGTTTGATGCGGCGCTGCCCAACCAATCTGCTCAACCAATAATGACATTGAGGGTGGCCACCACCGTATCCACAAAGTCATCGGGGAGCTGTTCCCCCGTAGATTTCCACCAGCGCTGGCTCAGATCTAGGGTACGAACCTGTTCTGCAATCACCGAACCATGGATTTTAAAGCCGTCAGGCAGCGGGATCAGGGTTTTGACGGCGGGCTTAACGCTACTGGTGATCGGGGAAAAAATCACAATACCCGCCCTGGCTTGATTGAACTGGGTGTGAGTGAGCACTAAACAAGGGCGGGCATCACCCGCTTGCTCGCGGTCACTGATGGGGTTGAGGCTGATGCGAATGATCTCACCCCGCTGAATCGTCATCACTGAGGCTCCTAGATCAGCTCTTGTCCGACGGGAGCACCGCCCACAAAGTCGGCCACATCGTCGGCATATTGAAACCCATCAGGAATGCTCGCCAACAATGCATCCAGGCTCGGCGGGACGTATTTTTTTCTCAGCACTAGGGCGCGATCGCCTTCAAGGAGTTCGAGGGTCACGGTTTCGTCGAAGCCAAGGCTGGCAGCAAGTTGATGGGGAATCCGGAGTCCGAGACTATTTCCCCATTTTTTGAGGTGAATTTCCATCGGGAAAGGGAGCCTAATTGTACTTTGTATGATGGCGCAGCCTCGATGCAGCCCTAAGATCGCGCACAATAGATTTGCAGTAACCGTCCCTGGGGCTCGTATCGAGCTTAGGAGTCAACGAGTTTAATAGGGTTTCAGCCTATATCTTGAACGGTATTTAGACCTGAAATGGCTGAAACGACCAATCTTCGTCAGATTCCAGGGACGGTTACGATTTGCAGACCTAGGAAAACTGCGCGATTGCCTGTTTCAGGGTAAGCGTCCCTGACACTACGCTGGCTGAGCAAAGTCGAGGCCAAAACCCATGCAAGATGTCCCCTTCGGCTCCGCTCAGGGGACGGTTACGTTTCAGGGCAATTACCATCAACCCCGAAAACCACCTCGCCGAAGGATATCGTCGAAATGCCGCCAGAGATCAGCCAGGCAGTCTTGTGGGAGGGGTGGTGTTTACTGAAGCCGGGGGGCAGGTGTTACTTTTGGATGGCAGCCAGCCGATGCTAAGACATCTGGGTTGGCTGATCGATCTATTTCGGGAGCCATACCCTAGGATTTATACAGGTGGGTGTATACAGGGGTAGCTAGAATATGCTGGTTATAGAGGTGTAGTTTCGTCATGTGGGATGGATACATCAACGCACCCTAAGCACTTACAGTCTTTCTCAGGTTCGTGAGGGGCACCGGTTCTTTATTCAGCAAGGTTTACTGCCTACTTGTTGTATCTCATTAGATTAAAAAGTGCCATTATCACACACAGGAATAAGGAGCTCAACTGTCTTTGAAGATCCATTTTGAAGGTCTATATTGTTATAAATCCTAAATTCCACAGGTCATTTTTTCTGTTTAGTTGTGCATCTGAATTTAAACGCCTAGAAGCCTTTCGAGTTCATTGTGATGGCCACAATTTTGAGTGCTTTCAATATTTCGAAACATTGAGAAGGAGAGTGACATCCCGAAAGTACTCTTAAACAGAAATCTTTGCTGGCTAGGGGCTTCAGGCAGCCCCTTTCGAAATGCATTCGAGAAATGATTTGTCAACCTGTAGAATGTTGGAATATAATTTTGCTTGACTATAAGCTCAGCTATTGATGCAGGATTCTTTAGACTCTATAGAAAAGCGTTTAGAACTTTGCAAGGGGTTATCTTCTCTGCCAACAGCCCAACTTGACTGGCTAATTTTTGGACTTCATCCCCCAGATGGTTCCGTACCACACTCCTATGCGCCCCCAGTAGAAAGGGTTGTGGCTCTTTTGAAATGGGTTGAAGGTCCTAGTGGGTGTGGGATAGAAGCACTAATCGACTTGCTGCGGAAAAATGGGCTGACAACGTGCATTCCAGCAGGCAAAAAAAACAATGGAAAAGCGCCATTAGTATCTAGAGAAGAAAAGGCAAGCAAGCTTTTAAAAATGTTCTTAAACTTAGGTTACAAACAACAAGTATCACTATTTAATAAGGCAATTCATGCAAGTCCAATAACAGCATTCCTGATTCATGGAGCATCAGGGAACTATGGTCAAGATTGGTTAATGTATCTCCTCCTAAAGAAACAGATACGCGGTGAGCCAACAAAAATACCAATTGATTTCTCAAGAAAAGGAAGTGAAGTCACTCCTAGGGCGATATGGGGCGAGATAGGCTCACGTCTTAAAGCCAAGGGAGGAAGATTTGCCTCGGAACTTGAAATTTCTGAACGCCTCAAAAATCTTTTAAGAACTCAACATATAATTTTAATTCTCACTAGCATTAGCGTATTATCTGAAAGCACGTTATGCGAAATACTTTCAGATTTCTGGATGCCTTTGATAAAGCAACTAAAAGTCAACTCATTAGACACAACAAGTAAAAAGCTAGTGTTATTTTTAATTGACTACAAAGGAGACGTGGATTCTTGGGATATCTATTTTCCAGAAGAAGTAATCCAAGAAAATATTCCTCAAAATCCAGTCAAGTCTCAAAAGCTCGAAGAGTTTAAGGAAGATGAAATATCCAAGTGGTTTTTAGATCTAGAGGAACCTGAAGTCTTTTTTCCTGAAATAGTTGAAGATACAGAAAAGATAACTTTAGAGGTCCTAGAAAATAGCGAAAATGGGATTCCTTTGTATGTTTTTGAACATATTTGTACAAGGTTTAACTTGAATTGGCATGAGGACATAGAAAAATGTATAACCCCTTAAAAAAACGTTTGCCTTACACAGGGAAGAAACAACCACCCCCTAAATATGAATTAAGCTTGTATTTAGGAGGCAATGTACTCGCAAATCAGCCATTATATCCATATTTTCCAAGTGAAGAGCTTATTGATGCCGTAAATCTATCGATCTTTCTTGAGCGCCCTTTACTCCTTAAAGGAGAGCCTGGTTGTGGAAAAACTTGTCTAGCTAGAGCAGTAGCATATGAGTTGAATCTTCCCTATATAGAGTGGTCCATAAAATCTACTAGCAAAGCTAAAGAAGGCTTATACACATACGACTCAATAAAAAGACTTAGAGATGCGCAACTTGAAGCACTTAGAAGTCGTGTAGAACAGCCATATTCTGAAGGAAATAGAACAAGCGAAAACCATCAAAAATACATTAAGTGGGGAGCACTGGGTACAGCTTTTACTATGCCAGAGAGAACTGTTTTACTTATAGATGAAATTGATAAGGCTGACATTGACTTCCCAAATGACTTGCTTCTCGAATTAGATTCACATCGCTTTGAGATAGAGGAAACAAGGGAAATCATTGAAGCCAATAAAATGCCCATAACTTTCATCACTAGTAATGACGAAAAAGAGCTGCCAGATGCCTTTCTAAGAAGGTGTTTATTTCATTATATAGAGTTTCCAAGCAAGGAAAATCTTGCAAAAATGATCAGGGAAAGATTTGGTGCTTCGAATGAATTGAGTGAAAAGGTTGTCAAACGTTTTGCCAGCTTGAGAAAAAAGATGAAAGATGATAAAGGAGAAATTGGAAAAAGAGTTTCAACCAGTGAGCTATTAGACTGGTTTAGAGTAATTGAAACTTATCCTGAAGATACAATCATTGGCGAAATTGACAAGGGTTTATTGCATCCAAGCATCTTGCTAAAATCCTGGGAAGATCATAAACGCTACCTAAATCAGAATACGCAACAGTAAAAAAGATTGCTTCAATACCACGGCCTGAAAATTTTGAGTTTACAGATATATTAAATCTAATGTTTACAAAGGATAATTAGCCTTGGCTAGGTCGTTCATGAATCAAGAAAGACTTCCACTGATCAATCTTTTTTTTGATTTAAAAAAAGCTGGAATAAAGCTGACTATTGAAGACTATGAATTGTTCATCAAATCTTTGCAGGCAGGTTTTGGGATTTCTTCAAGTCAAGAGTTATTTCATTTATGTGGAACACTCTGGATCAAAAATGATTACGAATTTGAAATTTTAAAACAACTCTTCCTAAAACACATGGATGATTTAGTCAAAGAGGAATCTCATATTTCAATAAGGAAATATCAACATAGTATTCCAATT
>JAQCKL010000124.1 GCA_027592485.1 Cyanobacteriota bacterium | reverse complement strand
ACCAGATGGAGGCTGGGGCAGTTATCTACCATGGAAGATAACGAGAACCACCAAATTTACGATTCCCTCGGCAGCATGACTTTTTCAGCAAGCCCTACTTAGGAACACGAACTGAATCAGAGCCGGCATGGCCCACCCTGCGGGAAGAGCACAGCTCTACACCAAGCTATAGCCCAAAGGGCATACTCTGCGAGAAGCAAGCTACAAGAAAGGGAGAGGGAGCAGGAATGATGTAGTTCGTCGTTGTGTCCTCACCGGGCTGACGACTGCTCTCAGTGGTCGCAGCGCTATTGTGACAGGTTCTATTACGCTGATGGTGCTTCAGCTGATTCAGAAAGGGCACTGATGTGAATTTGGCCCGTGAGGGTTGCCTGAGCCGGACTCCCTTCCCGTAAGGTCCCTGTAACAGGGGCGGCTTGGGCCGGGTGGGGGGCGGTGGCAACGGCAATGTGGCGATCGCTGACAGCTAAGCCATGGGTCGGATCAAATCCCCGCCAGCCCCCACCCGGAATATAGACTTCGGCCCAAGCATGGAGATCATGGGCAGATTGGTTGGGATCACCCTCTTGATAGCCACTCACAAACCGAGCTGCCACTCCCACGGCTTGACAAGCCGCTATAAACAGCACGACAAAGTCTCGACAACTGCCTTGCTTCGTTTGCCAGGTGAGTCCTGGGGGGAAGGGTGCACCCTCATGGCGGGTCATATAGGTGCAATCGTTGTAGATGCGTTGGGTGAGGGCAGTCAGAAAATCGCCAAGGCGGTTGTCAACCTCATGCAACAACCCTTGGGCAAAATCTACAACGCCACCGGAAAGGGATAATTGGGGATGGCCCAGGTAGGGCTGCAGGGACGCCGCTAAAGATACCGGGTAATCAATGGGCAGTTGGTTGGCCCAACCCAGCGTGAAGTAATTGAAGGGATTGGTACGGTGGGTTTCGACCTCTGCACAGGTCTTGATGGTGAGGTAAGAGGTGGATGTATTGGGAAACCACAGGCCCACAACGGTATTGCCCTCTAGGTCAACAACGGTGCTCTGTAGTTGAGGCTCGGGCTCAACCTGGACCTCAAACCGATGCAGGGTCTGGGTCCCGTCACTGCGCGGTCTCAGTCTCAAGACATGGTGTTGCAGGAAAACGGGTTGGCTATAGGTGTAGTGGGTTGAGTGGTGAATGCAATAGCGCATGGGAGGTGTCAGGAACCTGGCTTATGGTGACGTTGGCGTAGGCTCCGTCTTGTCGAGCACCCTGGACTGGGCGGTAACGGGGACTTCTTCGACCCAGAAACTGAGTCCAGCGGCCACTAGGAGGCAGAACCCGCCAAAGATAACGGCCATCAGGCGATTACCCTCCCAGAACTGCGACATGATCCAGCCTAAACCTAGGGAAGCAATTATTTCGGGTAGGACAATAAAGATATTAAAGATGCCCATATAAATTCCGCTTTTACGGGCAGGCAAGGCTCCGGCTACGATCGCATAGGGCAGGGAGAGCATACTCGACCAGGCGATGCCTAGTCCTACCATCGGTAGCAAGACCCAGATCGGCGAAGGGGTAATGCTCAGCGCAATCAGGCTAGTACCGCCCACCATCAGACAGATCCCGTGGGCTTTAGGGCGATTGGTGGCCAGGGCTAGGCGAGGCAACAGGAATGACACCCCAAAGCAGACGGTGTTATAGGTGGCAATGCAGACCCCGGCCCATTCAATACCCTCACCGTATAGGGCTGAACTATCGTCAACAGCGCCCAGAAAATTATGGGCGATCGCCGGGGGAAAGTATAGAAACATGCAATACATTCCGAGCCAGCTAAACCCCTGCACCCATGCCAGTTGCCGCATAGTTTGAGGCATATCTTTGAGGGCGGTGAAAATCTCACGCCCCGTGGATAGCACCCCTAACCGCCGCGCCTGTTGCGCCTGAAAGGCTTCCATATCTCTGGGGGGCCGCTCCTCCGTGGAAAATACCGTCCAAAGGACCGTTCCTAAAAACGCCATTGCCCCGATGTAAAAAGAAACGGTCACCGAGGGCGGGATCCCCCCTTGGGCAGGCACCCGTTTAGCAAGACCGAGCCCGTGGGAAAGGAGCCAGGGTAAGGCTGATGCCAGTACTGCGCCTAGGCCAATCAAGAGGCTCTGCATTGCAAACCCCTGGGTCCGTTGGCGAGCGGGCAACAGATCGCTCGCAAAGGCCCGGAAGGGTTCCATGCTGATGTTGGTTGCTGTGTCTAGGATCCATAGGAGCCCGACTGCCATCCACAGGCTGCCAGCATTGGGCATGGCGATCAGCGCTAGGGATGCCAAGATTGCACCGCCCAAAAAGTAGGGCCGTCGCCGCCCCAAGGGTCCCCAAGTATTGTCGCTGAGGTTGCCAATAATGGGTTGCACCACGAGCCCTGTCAAGGGAGCCGCTAACCAAAGAATCGGAATCTGCTCAGGATTGGCCCCCAAATGCTCAAAGATGGCGCTGGTATTGGCCATCTGTAGTCCCCAACCAAACTGAATGCCAAAGAAACCGAAGCTCATATTCCAGAGCTGCCAAAAGCTTAATTTGGGTTTTACAGAGCTAGAGGGGACTGCATCAGGTTTTACCGAATCAGATGGGGGCACATGGGGGTCTACTAAAGTCACATCTCAGATCTTGGGGATCACTAACACCTATCAGTATTTATCTTAGCGGCCAGAAAGTCTGCTCTCGGCTCACGAAAAGCTGCCCCTATGATCTATGAGGGGATCTGGCTATCCATGGGAGGCGCGATTTGGGTGGCGCGCAGTTGGCCACAGGCGGCATCTTTTTCGAGGCCACGGGAATAACGGACGCTGACAGCAACGTTACGGCGCTGCAGTTCTTCCATAAAGTCCTGGATTTGGACATCACTGGGGCGCTGGTAATCCACCTCGCTGATGGGATTGTAGGGGATCAAATTGACGTGACTCTGAAAGCCCCCCACATGGTGGGCGAGTTCGGCGGCATGTTCGGGGCGATCGTTTAACCCAGCCAGCAAAATATATTCAAAACTTACCCGCCGCCCGGTGGTGGCTACATAGTCTTGACATTCCGCCAGCAGGGCTTCGAGGCGATATTGGCGGGCGCTGGGAATCAACTGTTCCCGCTGGGCTTGATTAGAGGCATGGAGACTCACCGCTAGGGTGACCTGAAGATGCTGCTCCGCCAAACGGCGAATGTGACCGGGAATGCCCACGGTGGAGAGGGTCATATTGCGTTGGCCAATGCCCACATCCTGATTGAGACAGCGGATCGCGGCCACCACGCTATCGGTATTGAGCAGGGGTTCTCCCATGCCCATAAACACAATGTTACTGACCCGTTGACCAAAGTCTTGCTGGACCGTCAGCACCTGATCGACAATTTCGTGGGTATCGAGATTACGCAGGAATCCGCCTTTGCCAGTGGCGCAGAAATCGCAGGCCATGGGGCAACCCACTTGGGAGGAGACGCACACGGTCAACCGTTTAGCGGTGGGGATGCCGACGGCTTCAATGATGAGGCCATCGTGGAGGCGGAGCAGGTATTTGATGGTGCCATCGGGCGCTTTGGAACGCAGGTGTAGCTGCGATCGCCCCACCGGTACCGCCGCAATATCGGCTCGCCAAGCCTTGGAAAAGACGGTGATGTCCCCTAGGGAATGAACCCCTTTCTCATAAATCCACTGGTGCAGTTGCTTTCCCCGGTAGGCGGGTTGCCCTTGGGCCGCAACCCAAGCGGTGAGTTGATCTAAGGACTGCCCCAGCAAGGGGGAGATCGCAGCTGTCAGAGCGGGGGTGGGGCTTGCCACTGGGAGGGACGAGGCGGAATGCATAGCTCTAGGGACGACAACAGCCTTCCCATACTAACAAGGGGTTCTGAGGGCCATGCTGCTGGTCAATAGATTAAGCCTTTTTGGGTGGGAAACTGGTGTCAGGGCCGCCCGCCTTGCCCGTTTGGGGTGATCCCATCAGGTCGGCGAGTCCCTCAGTTAAGAGCTTGGGATCCATAAACACCACTTTGGAGTTTTCACTTTCACCCAATTTGGTGTTGGCATCCACGTACTGCTGGGCAATTAAAAAGTTCAGAATCTCCCGAGATCCCTTATGTTTCTCCATCACCTCAGAGAGCATCTGAATCGAATCAACGGTACCTTGAGCCCTTTTGACCGAGGCTTCTTGATCCCCCTGGGCTTCTAGTACGGTGGCCCTCCGCTTAAGTTCCGCCGCCTGTTGCTGCTGCATAGAGTCCAACACTGACTGGGGCGGTTGAATGCTCTGAACTTCCACACGAGTCACCTTTACCCCCCAGGGTTCGGTGGCTTCGTCCAAAATATCGAGCAGGGCTTTATTGAGTTCATCCCGAGACGAGAAGGTTTTCTCAAATTCCATTTTGCCGACGTTAGAACGCAGGGTGGTAATCACCAGTTCTCGAATGGCCGACTCCACATCTTCAATGGAGTAATAGGTGCGCTCTAAATCCAAAACTCGCCAGTAGACCACCGCATCGACTTCTAGGGAGACGTTATCACTGGTAATTGCCGGTTGGGGCAGCACATCCAGGAGCCGTTCACGCACGCTTTCTTCCAGCACAATCGTGTCCATAAAGGGCACGATGAAGTTAAGGCCGGGGCGCAGCTTGCGGTGATATCGCCCTAAACGTTCCACTAGGGCCTCAGTACCTTGGTTAACAATGCGGACTGAGCCAATGCTATAGCCCATAACAATCAGGGACAAAATCGCAAAGATGGAAGGACCCATGGGATGCTCCTGGCCGGAGGTGAAGAGGAATCGATGAGTAAGTGTAAACCCTTTACCCTGCGTTGGCCTCAAGAATTGGCTTCAGTTGGCCTCAGATTTGGCATGGGGGTAACAATTAGGGTATTGCCTTGGCGACTAACGACGGTAACGGTGGCTTCGGGGGCGATCGCCCCATCACTAATTTGGGAACGGGCCTGCCAACTACCCCCATCGTAGGAGACACGCCCGATCCCCCCTGGGGGGATAACCTCCAAAACGCGGGCATAGCGGTTGGGGGCCAAGGCTTTGGAATTGCGTGGCACCAAGCCCCGCAGAATCAACGTAAAGGCTACCGATAAGATGGCCCACACGAGTAGCTGTTTAGCCAGCGCAGGAATACTGAGGGCAATCAAAGCGGTCACCAACCCTGCACAGCCCAGGGAAACGGTAACCGGATTGGGGATCATCAAACTCACCCCCAGCAACCCTAAACCCAGCAGTAACCACGGTAGGGGACCTAGGGATATGTTCAGCCAATCCAAAAGTGCCACGATGTCTCAATAGGTAGATGGGCTCTGCAATGATCCATGGGGTCATGGCCATGGGGCACTCAATTTTAGCAATCCTAAGGGTCGGTAGCAGCAGGGGGTTAGGCCACCCCAGCCAGTAGCACAGCTAAAGTCACGACCCCGGCGGTGACCATTAGCCCAGCGGGCATAACCTTGCGGGTTTTGACCAACCGCACCACGAAGGTCACCACCAATAGGGCCGTTACGGCAATGCCCAGCCAGGGACCCCAGCCCAGCCCTTGAAAAAGAGCAAAACTGGCGATGAGCAACAGGATACCGGTGATCGACCCGGAAATCAGGGAGACCTTACTCCCCGCCTGTTGATAACCCATCCATCCCCCAACGAGGGACAAGACTCCGTAGACGAAAGTAGCGATCGCGGGGACAGTCATCGCAAGGTGCTCCTGGAGACAAAGACCGTATCGGGGTATTTCAGGCAGAAACAGAGCGCAGTTGTCCAGGTGCTGCCGATTTTTTTACAAAAGCCCATGATGAGAATTGAACTCATGACCTCACCCTTACCAAGGGTGTGCTCTACCGCTGAGCTACATGGGCTGATGTCGTGGTGGGCCGGGCTGGATTCGAACCAGCGTAGGCGTAGCCAGCGGATTTACAGTCCGCCCCCATTAACCACTCGGGCACCGACCCGCTTCCACGATTGCTAATCGTAGCACACAAGGGGGAGCAGCTTTGGCTATAGCCACAAGGAATTTTTGCAGCCCATGGGCCATCGGCCCAGCAATCCCCAAGATCATGGATCCACACATCATTGGGAGTTCCGATAGTTGGCAATTTCAATCAGGTTCTGGTCAGGGTCCCGGCAATAAATCGACAGTATGGGTCCCATTGCCCCTGTCCTCTCTACAGGACCAGACAGGATCTCAATATCCAGAGCCTTGAGGTGAACCATGACCTCGGTTAGGGGGATAGAGGTAATGAAGCAGAGATCGGCGGAACCCGGCATGGGCCTGCGGGCTTTGGGCTCAAATTCCTGGGTGTAGCGGTGGAGGTTGATTTTCTGGCTTCCAAACGTTAAGGCGGTGCGACCCTGGCCAAAGGTCACCACCGTCATCCCCAGGGCGCGGGTGTAAAACTGACAGGTCACGTCGAGATCCCGCACCGTCAGCACCAGATGGTCAAGGGTATCAATCTGCATGGTTGATGTTAAGCCGGAGCGTAAACGTTTCCAAGGACACATCATCCATCCCAGGTGAATGCCCTGCTGGAGAACCCTGCCCGCCCCTGCTCCTGTCTAGGGCTAGGGGCAGTAACCGTTGAACCCAGCAGGGCTACTGACATCGCTGGCGTCAATTGAGGCCGGATTCTAAGGCAAACTCATCGAACTTGACGACGGCGGAGTCAGGTTCACGGGTGTCAAAGTAATAGCTGTCCACGGTGCCTGTGCCCGTATCCAAGATGCTGAAGGCGGTGATGTCGTTGCTGGCTAGGTAGGGCAAAGGGGTGCCTGCCTCGTCCCGCAGGGGGGCGAGGGTAGGTACCACGGGTGCTAAGCCGTTGGGATCCCCTTGGGGACGATAGTAGTCAGCTTGATAGGGGCCAAAGTCAGCGGTGGCTTCGGTGGGGGGCACGGGGCGTGCTTGACCGACAAACGCGCCGTAGGTGTTGCCAACGTTGGAGGTTTCTAAAAAGTGCAGACCGCCAGGGCTGACGAAGCGGTTCCACAGGTGGGAATGGCCATACAGCACCAAGTCCACCCCGGCTTGTTCTAATAGGGGCACCAGATCCCGGATCAGATAATCGTTTTGGATGGGGTATTCATAGCGGATGGCCTGGAGGGTGCCGTCTGGGGCGCGATCGTAGACGGCTACGGGATCGGTGAAGGGGGGCACCACGTTATCCCCCAGGCTGTGGGGGGGATGGTGGAACATCACCACCTTGTATTTCGCCCGCTGAAAAGCCTCGCTGGCTAACTCTTGGCGGAGCCACTGGTATTGCCAACTGCCCGCTTGAATGGGTTCAAAGATATGTTGGCCGTAGCCCCAATTGCCGGGATTGCCTAGATCGTCGCGCTTTTCTTGGTAGCGGCCCTGGCGGTTGGGTTCCACCTGGGGCTGTCGCCAAATGTTGCTGATGAAGAGGGAGATCAACCGCACGTCCCCGAAGGTGGCGGCATAGTAGCGGCTGGTTTGCTCTGGGCGATCGGGGTTGGGTACGGTGCTGATGGGCAGGGTGAAAATTTCCTCGTAGGTGTCGCTGTTGTAGGAATGGTCAATAATCCAGCGGCGCTGCTGGGTCGGATCGCCGCTGGGGTTGAAGGCTTCGGGGTGGGTGTTGTAGAGCTTCAGGGCCGCCGATCGCGGGATCGGATCATTAAATTGGGCATTCAGCGGAGCGGTGGCGGACACCCGCCCCATCACCTCATGGTTACCCACGGCGGGAAACAGGGGGGCCTGTTGAATCAACGCCCCGCCCCGATAGCGGGTGGTGCGGCCATTTTTCTCCAGGGCATAGTCAGCCCGCCCCTGCAAAGCGGGGAAAAAGGCCCCCCCTCGGCGATCGTCAAACCATTCCGAGGCGCGATCGGGAATGTTAACCAAATCCCCCGCTAGAAACACCGCATCCACCTGCCCGACGGTTTCCTGGACTTTTTGCAGGTTGGCGGCGGTCATGGGCATCATCTGGTGATCGGAGGTGAGCAGAATCTTCAAGGGTGCCCCTTCGGGGGGATTGGCCGCCAGGGTAAACACGCGGCTGCTGACCTCACTCCCATCCTCCCGGCGACTGACCACTTGGTAGGGCCAGCGCTGTCCTGGGCCCAGCCCCGTCACCTCCCCCTCATGCCGCCAGATCGGGCGTAGGGTGGGCTGGTCATAGATACGATCGCCCGGTAGCTGCGAGTCCTTGTCTTCCCGCAGACGGGTGAGGGGGCGGCTAGTGGCCGTGACCTGACGCACCTCCCCCGTTAAGGTTGTGCTCGGTTGGGGGCTGTAGCGTACCCAGTGGTCACTGCCAGGAAATTCGGTGAACCACACCACCCGCACGATGGTGGCCGTGGGAGCCTGAAGGAAGGGATCACTCAACAATCCGGTGGGCACGGGGGCTTCGTCCGCCACGGGCACCGTCGTGGGGGGCTCTAAAAAAATGACCAAGAGGGCCATTAAGGTCAGTACAATACCCGACACCAGTAGGGTCAGATCTTCCCGTTTACTCATAAGCCTGTGTAGAAACCACCCAAGGAAAAAAGCCGTCAGTAAACCCGCGATCGCCCCGAGGGATCACGCCTCAGCAACCCCTGCCGCCCCTAGCCTAGCTTCCCCACAGCCGCTAAAGAAACTGTCCTGCCAGGGCGATCGCCCGCCCAATCCGTCCCTATCGTAGGCATCAGAATGGTGTACCGCTAGCCCGTGATGTTGACCGCGCCCGTCCCGAAATCGCCGCCCACACCACCGCCGCTGCCCTCGCCGGAGCCCGCCGCTGTGGCCAAACCCGCCCCCCGCCGTCTGTGGTATGTCGGCAGGCTAGTGGCGGTGTCGGCCCTCGTCCACGGGTTGCTGTTGGCCATTCCCCTACCGGAACAGCCCACGGTAGAGGAACCGGAACCGGAAGAAATCGAAATTCTGCAATCCCAAGCAATGGATGTGGCTCGATTGCCCGAAGTGGCGGCACCCACGCAACCCTCTACCAAAGCCGAAGCCTCTGCCCAAGCTGAAACGCCCCGCCAGCGCACTGAACCGGAAACCCCCAAGAACCAACCCCAACAACAGCAGCGTCCCCCCCGCCCGGAGGATGCGAAATCTCAGCCTGATCCCCTCAGCACTGTGGAAGAGCTATCCACAGACGATACGGGTACGCCTGAGGGTGCGCCTGCAGGGGACTCAGAACCCACCTTGGCGGAACGACTGCAAACCCCTGGAGCCTACGTCAGAGACGGTAACTCGGTGGGCAATGTTAGTGAGCTATTTGGCTTCGGTGGCACTGGCGAAAATCAGATCACCCCTTGGCTCACGAAGGTGAATGACGAGTGGCACCCTAACGATCCACCGGAATCTAAACTTAATGGCCCTGCCTTCACATTCACCATTGAATATCAATTAAATGAGTGCGATCATCCCCTGAGAATCCCCCCTCAAACTGGATATTTGGGGGTGGTTGTGGATGTGAATAACACAGTTTTGCTAGAGGTAGAAACCCTAGGCAGTTCGGGGTATACATTGCTCGATGAACAGGCTAAAGACGAGCTGCCTAACCACCTCAATCAACTCGAAGCCAGAGCTGTAGAAACAGCGTATCTCGTAGCGTTCAACGTTAATTACGATCGCTGTCGCTAACCGCCATTAGCCGACATAACCTGAGTTCGGGTTAAGGGGCATTCCCGCTCCTATAGGGGCGCACTAGCGAAGCCATGCCCCTAGTCCAGCGCGGCGTAAGTTTGCCAACCGTTTCCTTGGGTGGGGGAGCTGGGGAGCATGGGAGA